>NZ_MAOM01000021.1:0-111927 GCF_009805925.1 Spiribacter sp. SSL99
GGCCGTCCTGCTGGCGTGGCTGCTGGGCCGGGGGGCGGGGTGCTAGCGGGTGGCTGCGGTGCTGGGGTGGGGCGGTCCGCGCATGGAACCGTGGCTGCGTCGTTATATGGAGCGGATCGGGTGGTTCAGTGTGATCGTGCTGCTCGCCCTTGTCGTGTACCTGTCGCGGTAGGGCGGCCTCTGGCGGCATGCGCGGCGGCAATGCTCGTGCTGGGCGGCTGTTCCGAGTTTGACTATCCCGCCGACCGGGCCGTGCGCGAGTCGGCCATCCCCACTGGAAGGGCTGCCCCCACCGGGACGGCCGACACCTATACCGTGCGCGAGGGCGATACGCTCTATCAGATCGCCTTTGGCGCCGGGCTCGACTTTCGTGACATCGCGCAGTGGAACGACATTGAGCCCCCTTATGTGATCTATCCCGGTCAATCCCTGCGGCTGCGTCCGCCGCAGGGTCGGCAGTCTCAGACCGCGGCGACGCCGGCGCCGGTGCAGCGCCCGGATCCGTCGACCTGGCAATGGCCACTGGACGGCGAGATCGTGCGCGACTACAACCCCGGGTCACCCGGCAAGCGGGGCATCGGGATCGCGGCCGATCCGGGCAGCCCGGTGCTTGCCGCCGCCGCCGGCGAAGTGGTCTACAGTGGGGATGGACTGCCCGGCTACGGTAATCTGGTGATCATCCAACACAATGCGCGCTACCTGACCGCCTATGGCTACAATCGCGCCCTGCTGGTGGACGAGGGCGCCACGGTCGCCCAGGGGGAGACGATCGCCCGGGTGGGCGCCAGTGACGCGCGGCCCGGCGAATTGCATTTCGAGCTCAGGCAGCGGGGCGAGCCCGTGGATCCGGGTGACTATCTGCCCTGATCGATGATCAGCGCGGCCACCACCCGCCGGCCCTCGGACATTAGGACGTTGTAAGTCCGGCAGGCCGAGGCGGTGTCCATGACCTCCAGCCCCACGCCGGTCTCCATCACGCTCAGCATGAGCTCACGGCTGGGGAAGGTCTGGTGGACGCCGGTGCCCAGCAGGACCACTTCGGGGTCGAGTTCATGGACGGCGGCGAAGTCGCTCGTGCGGGCGGCCTCCACCGACGCCGGCCCCCACTCGGTGACCAGGGTATCGGGGGTCACCAGCAGGCTCCGGTTGTAGCGCACATCGTTGATGCGGATCTCGCCGTCGGCGTAGCCCTGGATGCGGTAGGTGCCCTCGGCACCGTCAAGACTCATCTTCATGGCGCAACAATAGCGACTGGGACGGGCCCCGGGCAACTGCCCCCGATTTGACAGGTCCGGGAGGCAATTTTAGCGTTCAGGGTTTATCATTGTGCCTTTCGGGAAATGATCCCGAGTTCGATCAAACGACCGCCCCGAGGGGACCGCCTTGAACGAAGAATTCCAGCGCATCAAGCGCCTGCCGCCGTATGTGTTCAACATCGTCAATGAACTCAAGGCAGCAGCCCGCGCCCGTGGCGAGGACATTGTCGACTTTGGCATGGGCAACCCCGATCAGCCCACGCCGCGGCATATCGTCGACAAGCTGGCGGAGGCGGCCCAGCGGCCGGACACCCATCGCTATTCGGTCTCCCGTGGGATCCCCCGGCTGCGCCGGGCCATCACCCGCTGGTACGAGGATCGCTATAACGTATCGCTCGACCCCGAGAGCGAGGCCATCGTGACCATCGGCTCCAAGGAGGGGCTGGCGCATCTGGCGCTGGCCACCCTCGGGCCGGGCGACGCGGTGCTGGTGCCGAACCCGGCTTATCCGATCCATCCCTACGGCGTGGTGATCGCGGGCGCCGACATCCGTCATGTGCCGCTGGTTGAGGACGGTGACTTTTTCACCGAGCTTGAGAAGGCCATCAAGGACACCTGGCCGAAGCCGAAGATGCTGATCCTCAACTTTCCCGCCAACCCCACGGCGCAGTGCGTCGATCTGGCGTTCTTTGAACGGGTGGTGGAGATCTGCCGCGAGCACCGGATCTGGATCGTCCACGATCTGGCCTATGCCGACCTGGTCTACGACGGCTATCAGGCGCCATCGATCCTGCAGGTGCCGGGGGCCCGCGAGGTGGCGGTGGAGTCGTTTTCGCTGTCGAAAAGCTACAACATGCCCGGCTGGCGGGTCGGATTCATGTGCGGAAGCGAGAAACTGATCGCTGCACTGGCGCGGATGAAGTCCTATCTCGACTACGGCATGTTCACGCCCATCCAGGTGGCCGCCATCCACGCGCTGGAAGGGCCGCAGGACTGCGTCACGGAAATCCGCGACACCTACCAGGGGCGTCGTGACGTGCTCTGCGATGGGCTGGAGGCCGCGGGCTGGCCCATCAAGCGCCCCCAGGCGACGATGTTCGCCTGGGCGCGCATCCCCGAGCCCTATCAGTCCATGGGCTCGCTGGAGTTCGCGAAAAAGCTGATCAGCGATGCCGGCGTGGCGGTTTCACCCGGGGTCGGGTTTGGTGAATACGGCGACACGCATGTGCGCTTCGGGCTGATCGAGAATCAACACAGAACACGCCAGGCGGTACGGGGCATCAAGCAGATGTTCCGACGCGATGGGCTTGGGCAGTAACAGGAAGGGAGAAACGAACTTGGATCCGGTAAAGGTCGGGGTACTCGGGCTGGGCACGGTGGGCGGCGGAACCGTCAACCTGCTGGAGCGCAATCGTGACGAGATCACGCGACGGGCGGGGCGCCCCGTGGATGTCGTCCGGGCCGCGGCGAGGCATCCCGATCGCCCGCGGACCTGCAGCACCGAGCATATCCAGCTCGACTATGATGCGCATGCCGTCGTCGACGATCCCGAAATCGAGATCATCGTCGAGTTGATCGGTGGCGAGACACTGTCCAAGTCGCTGATCCTCCGGGCCCTGGATAACGGCAAACATGTCGTCACCGCCAATAAGGCGCTGATCGCGCTGCATGGTAACGAGATCTTTGCCCGGGCCCGGGCCAATGGCGTGACGGTGGGTTTTGAGGCCGCCGTCGCGGGAGGGATCCCCATCATCAAGGCGGTCCGCGAGGGCCTGGTCGGCAACCGCATCGAGTGGCTCGCCGGGATCATCAACGGAACCGGCAACTTCATCCTCACCGAGATGTGCTACGCCGGCCGTGAATTCGGCGACGTCCTCGCCGAAGCCCAGCGCCTGGGGTATGCCGAGGCTGATCCCACGTTTGATGTCGACGGTATCGACGCCGCCCACAAGCTGACCATTCTGGCCTCGATCGCCTTTGGCATCCCGCTGCAGTTTGACAAGGTCTACACCGAGGGCATCGGCCAAGTCAGCACCGACGATGTCAACTACGCCGCCGAGCTGGGTTTTCGCATCAAGCACCTGGGCATCTGCCGCCGAGAGGGCGACGGCATTGCGCTGCGCGTGCACCCCACGCTGCTGCCCGAGCGCCAGCTGCTGGCCAATGTCGATGGGGTCATGAACGCGGTCATGGTCAATGCCGATCCGCTGGGGCCAACGCTCTACTACGGGGCCGGTGCCGGCGCCGAGCCGACGGCATCGGCGGTGGTGGCCGATCTGGTGGATGTGGTGCGCGAGTTCACGCTCGAGCCCGAAAACCGGGTGCCCTACCTCGCGTTCCAGGCCCACTCGCTGTCCGACGAGCCGGTGCTCGGCATGCAGTCCGTGGAAACGGCCTATTACCTGCGCGTTGAAGCCCAGGATCAGCCCGGCGTGCTGGCCGATCTGACCGGCATTCTCAGTAACGCCGGCATCAGCATTGAGGCGGTCATCCAGAAACAACCCGCCCCCGGGGCCGAGACCGTGCCGGTCATCCTGTTGACGCATCGGGTGCAGGAGTTCCGCATGGATGAAGCCTGCAGCCGTATTGAGGCGATGGAGGCCATTCACGGCAAGGTGACCCGCATTCGCGTGGAGGCGCTACTGTGATGCAAGGCAATCGCTATACCGGATTGATCGGTGCCTACGGGGATCGCCTGCCGCTGACACCGGGCGCCCGGCCGATCAGCCTGGGCGAGGGGAATACGCCGCTGATCCGGCTCGAAAACCTGCCGGTCGCGCGCGACCGCGACATCGAGCTCTACGTCAAGTATGAAGGGCTCAACCCCACGGCCTCGTTCAAGGACCGCGGCATGACCGTGGCGGTCACCCAGGCCGTGGCGGAGGGCAGTGAAGCGATCATCTGTGCCTCCACCGGCAACACCTCGGCGTCGGCGGCGGCCTATGCCGCGCGTGCCGGGATCAAGGCGTTCGTGCTCATTCCCGATGGCAAGATCGCCATGGGCAAGCTCGCCCAGGCCATCATGCACGGTGCCGAGGTGCTGCAGATCCGCGGCAATTTCGACGATGGCATGCGCATCGTCAAGGAAATGGCCGAACAGGCACCGGTGAGCCTGGTCAACTCGGTCAACCCCTACCGTCTGCAGGGGCAGAAGACCGCCGCGTTCGAGATCTGCGAGGCATTGGGTGCGGCCCCGGATTATCACTGTCTGCCGGTGGGCAACGCCGGCAACATTACTGCCTACTGGATGGGTTACAGCGAGATGGTGCTGAGCCCCGGGCAGGCAGGCACCCAGGCCTGCGGATTCTGTGGCGGCGACTGCCAGTTCCATCAGGGAGTCGGTGGCAAGCGCCCTGTCATGCTGGGCTATCAGGCGAGTGGCTCGGCGCCGTTTCTGCGCGGCGGACCGGTCAGCCACCCGGAGACCCTCGCCACGGCCATCCGCATCGGTGCGCCCCAGAGCTGGGATTATGCGCGCACCGCCTCACGCGAGTCGGGCGGCTGGTTTGACGAGTTCAGCGACGAGGCCATCCTTGATGCCCAGTGGCAGCTTGCCAGTCACGAGGGGATTTTCTGCGAGCCGGCCTCGGTGGTCTCGGTGGCGGGGGCGCTGCGCGACATCGACAACGGCCAGATCCCGGCCGGCAGTCGCGTGGTCTGTACCCTCACTGGCCACGGTCTGAAAGATCCGGATGTGGCCCAGCGCCATGCCGAGTCCGCCGTCAGCACGGTGGATGCCAGCGGGGCCGCCGTCCGCGAGGCCATCCTCGGTAAGATGGGTTAGGGCGTGTCAACGACGCCCAGGATCCGTTGTCTTGCGCCGGCCTTACTCGGCCCGGTGCCGGCGACGCTGGCCGACGCGACCGCCTCAGCGGGGCCGTTTCCCGCATTGGAGTATCTGCTGGGCAAGGCCCGGCGGCGTCGCGACGGGGCGGCGGACGGCGAAGCGCTGATTCGGGGGCTCGTCACGCCGTCGCCGGCGCCCGGGGCGTTGCTGGCCCGGGCGTTCGCGGCGCCGGCAGGGCGTCGGGGCTACCGGGCGGCGCCCGTTCATCTGCGCCCCGATCGAGATCGCCTGCTGCTCTTTGCCGGCGATGCGCTGCGCCTGAGCGATGACGAGTCGTCGTCGATCTGTACCGACTTCAACCGCCTGTTCGGCGTCGATGGACTGGCGCTTGAGAGTCGGGACGGTGAATGGCTGCTGACTGCCGAACAGCCCCCCGGGCCCGAGCTGCCGGCATTGCGGGCGGTCGCTGGGCAGTATCTTGATACCGTCATCCCGGACGACGCCGCCAGCCGACCGTGGCGGCAACTGCTCAACGAAGTGCAGATGTTCCTGTTCGATCATCCCGTCAATAGTGCCCGCGAGGCGCGGGGTGACCTGTCAGTCAATGGTCTGTGGTTCTGGGGCGGTGGCGCCGGCGATGCGGCCGCGGCGGATGCCGATATGGACTGGATCGTCACGGATGATCCGTTCGCCCGTGCGGTGGGGACGGCGCTGGGCCTCCCCGTCAGCCCCTGCGATGCGGTCACGCGTGCGGATCTCGCGGCCGCGGGGAATGTCGTCATTGTCTGGATCGATGCCGAGCGGGCGTTGCTGGGCGGGGATGTCGAGGGCTGGTTGGCGGCGTTGCAGCGTTTCGAGGCAGGCTGGGCGCCCTGCCTGCGGGATCTCGCCCTCAGCGACGGGCGCCGGGTCGCGCTTCGCACCGGGCGCAGCGGCGAGTTTGGCCTCGATCCGGGGGCGCGGCGCCGGTTCTGGCGCCGTCTACGACCACTCGGTGAATGGGTGGCACGCGAGTGACGCGGCCGCCGGGCGCGCAGATCCGCCACCGTCAGCCGGCGCCGGGTGTCGGAGCGCTACCGGATGACTGGTCCGCGCTGCTGCGAAGGCTCTATGCGGCCCGCGGTGTCACCACCGCCGAAGCGCTGGATTACCGCCTTGCGGCTCTGCCACCGCCAGCCGGCCTCGCCGGCCTCGAGCCGGCGGCGCAGGCCCTCGCCGAGGCCGTCGTCAGCAACGCCCGGGTGCTGGTCGTGGGCGATTTTGACGCCGATGGCGCGACCAGCACTGCAGTGGCGGTCAGCGCGTTACGGGCCATGGGCGCGGGTTCAGTCGACTATCTGGTGCCCAATCGGTTCGACTTTGGCTATGGCCTGTCGCCGGCGCTGGTCGAGGTGGCCCAGGAGTACACACCCGACCTGATACTGACGGTGGACAATGGCATCAGCGCCAATGACGGTGTCGAGGCCGCCAACGCCGCCGGCATCGAGGTGGTGGTCACGGATCATCACCTGCCCGGGTCCGCGCTGCCGCCCGCCCGGGCCATCGTCAATCCGCAGGTCGACTCGCCGGCGTTCGGCGCACCGCATCTGGCCGGCGTGGGGGTCTGTTTTTATGCGATGCTCGCCACGCGGGCGGCGCTCCGCGAGCGGGACTGGTTTGGCGATACACGCCCGGAGCCGGCCCTGGTGGATCAGCTCGACCGTGTGGCACTGGGGACCATTGCCGATGTGGTCCCCCTGGATCACGTCAATCGCCTGCTGGTGGATCAGGGCCTGCGGCGTATCCGCGGCGGTCGGGCCAACCCGGGCACGCTGGCGCTGCTGGAGGCCGCGGGCCGTGATCCGGCCATCACCACGGCCACCGATCTGGGTTTCGGCGCGGCACCGCGACTCAACGCCGCGGGCCGGCTGGACGACATGAGCATCGGCATCGAGACACTGCTGGCCGCGGATGCCGCCGCGGCGCAGCGTCACGCCGGCCGGCTCGAGCAGCTCAATCGCGAACGTCGGTCCCTCGAGCAGCAGATGCGGGACACGGCGGTCGCCGATATCGAAGCCGAGGCGGCCGCGGCGGAGGGCGACATGGCGCCGATCCTGTGCCTGTTCAACCCCGACTGGCACCAGGGCGTCGTCGGGATCGTGGCCTCGCGTCTGCTGGCCCGTTTTCGCCGACCGGTCATCGCCTTCGCCCCGGGAGACGCCGATACCCTGAAAGGCTCGGCGCGATCGGTGCCGGGTCTGCACATGCGTGACCTGCTCGATGCCGTGAACACCCGCAGCGACGGCCAGCTGGTGGACCGGTTTGGTGGCCATGCGATGGCGGCCGGGCTCACGCTGGCGCGTCGTCATTTCGAGCCGTTCAAGACACTCCTGATCGAGCAGGTGCGCCTGCGGTTGGGCGATGAGCCGGTGAGCGAAGTGATCTGGACCGACGGTGCGCTGCCGGCGGACGCCTATACTCTTGAAACCGCGGCAATGCTGCGCGATGCCGGCCCCTGGGGTGCCGAGTTCCCGGAGCCGCGGTTTAACGATGTCTTTCGGGTGCTCGATCAGCGTGTGGTGGGTGATTATCACCTGAAGCTGGCGCTGAGCCCCGAGGTCGTGCCGTCCGTGCGCATTGACGCCATTGCCTTCAATGCCGCACCGGATGTTGCCGTGGCCCCCGGCGATCGCGTTGAGGCGGTGTTCCGGCTGGAGGTCAATCGCTTTCGCGGCGTTGATCGCCCCCAGCTGGTGGTGGATCACCTGATTGCGAGCTGACCGCGGTCAGTTACCGGCAATCCGTGC
This sequence comes from Spiribacter sp. SSL99, assembly GCF_009805925.1. NCBI lineage: Bacteria > Pseudomonadati > Pseudomonadota > Gammaproteobacteria > Chromatiales > Ectothiorhodospiraceae > Spiribacter > Spiribacter sp. SSL99. The sequence continues at coordinate 7,830 of NZ_MAOM01000021.1, forward strand.
CCCCTCATCGGCCCGCAATTCGGCCAGATCGGCGATGATCTCGGCGCTTTCATCGAGCAGTACGTCCGGCACGGCCTCCGGGTCAAGCTCAGAGAGATCGCCCAGCGGCTCCTGGCCGTAGGCCTTGCGCTGGGTGTTGATCGCCGTGAGGCGCGCTTCGGCCTGCCGGTCCATGGCAGCCTGTCGCTCCGCTTCATTGAGCGAGACCCGAGTTTCTTCGCGGGCGGTGCGCATCCGCTGCGCCTCGTCCGAGACGGCCCGTAAAGCGGGCGCTTCGCGCAGGCGACGTTCATGGCGCCGCTGCAGTTCACCGAGCATCCCGTTGAGTCGGTTCATGCGCCGGTAATCGGCGGTCTGGATGGTGTCCCAGGGCAGGGCATTGTCGGCCGCGCGCTCGCTCATGGCATCGTTGCCATGCGGGTAGGGCATTTCGAGATCCGGCGTGACACCCTGCATCTGCGTGCTGTTGCCGTTGATGCGGTAGAACTTGGCGATCGTCAGCTTCAGCCGACCACTGCGGGTGTCCTCATTCCCGACACCGAACCGGTCGAGATTGATGAGGGTCTGCACCGTGCCCTTGCCGAAGGTCTGATCCCCCATGATCACGCCGCGGCCGTAATCCTGCATGGCGGCGGCGAAAATCTCCGAAGCCGACGCGCTGCGACCATCCACCAGCACGCCGAGCGGGCCGTCGTAGGCCGCTGCATCGCCCGTTTCATCGTCAAGCACCCGACGTTCGCCATTGCGCCGATGCACCTGCACGATCGGACCGTCATCGATGAACAGCCCACTCAGGCGCACCGCCTCGTCCAGTGATCCCCCGGCGTTGCCGCGCAGATCGATGATCAGCCCGTCGATGCCCTCGAGCTGCTTGCTGTCGATGAGGTCGCGCACATCACGGGTCGTGCTGCGGTAGTCGTCATCCCCGGCGTTGGCCGCGGCGATGTCGGCATAGAAGGTCGGGATCTCGATAACGCCGATGCGGCGGGTGCCGGCGTCACGCTCAACGGTGCGCACCTCGGCCTGAGCCGCCTGTTCCTCGAGCTCAATGGTGCTCCGGGTCAGGGTGATCGTGTCCTGTGTGCTGCCGGCGGCCTCGGATGGCGGAAGGATCTGCAGATGGACCCGGGAATCCTTCGGCCCGCGGATCATGTCCACGACTTCGCCGAGGCGCAGGCCGACCACGTCCTCGATGTCGTCAGCGCTCTGACCCACACCGACGATGCGGTCGCCGGCGCTCAACTCACCGCTACGGGCGGCGGGTCCGCCGGGGATGAGCTCGACGATCTCGACAAAGTCCCCTTCGCTGCCGAGCAGCGCCCCGATGCCCTCGAGGGAGAGGCGCATGTTGATGTCAAAGTTCTCGGAGCGGCGTGGCGACATGTAGCTGCTGTGCGGGTCGTACTCACCGGCCCAGGCGCTCATGAAGGTCTGGAAGACGTCCTCGGCTTCGTACTGGTTCAGGGTGCGCGCCACCCGTTCGTACCGACCGCGCAGCGACTCTTTGATCGCGTCCATGTCGCGGCCACTGAGTTTCTGTTTGAGCGCGTCGTGGGTCACACGGCGTTTCCAGAGACGGTCGAGGCCCTGTTCCGAGGTCGCCCAGTCCGCTTCGGAGCGGTCGGTCTGGAAGGTGGCATCGCCCTCAAAGTCAAGCCCCTGATCGAGCAGCTGCAGTGCATAGTCGCTGCGCGCCTGGACACGTTCGCGGTAGCGCTCGAAGATCGCGTAGGCCGTTTCGAGGCGGCCGGTACTGACCTCGTCGTCGAGGCGGGTGCGGCGATCCGCAAAGGCGTCGATGTCCTCGCGGGTAAAGTAATAGCGCTGTGGGTCGAGGGCATCGAAGTACGCCTCGTAGGCAGCCCGGGACAGGTCATCACCGCTGGCGCGGTCGTTATAGTGGTAACGGGAAAGCAGCTGATTGACGACCTGGGCGGACTCCTGCTGGATCGCGCCCGGCTCGATTGGCTCAGCCGCCAGTAGTCCGGCGGGGGCGGCGGACAGGATCAGTCCGGCGAACAGGCCTGTCAGTCGATTGGCATATCTCAATGGTTCACCTTGATCGGGTCGATGACGATGATTATCTGACAGGTGAGCCTGCACGAAAATTCAACGGTTTCTGGTAGCGTATCGACTCCGTGACAAAGGGGGAACCGATGTACGCCGATTTTCGCTGGCCCAACTGGGCCCAGACCGCCGAACTGCAGCTCGAAGTCCTCAGCCAGCGGCCGCCCGCCGGCGTCGCTGCGCGGAGAACGCCCATCGTGTTCGCCCATGGCGCGTTCATGGGCGCCTGGTCCTGGCAGGCGCATTTCCTCGATTATTTTGCCCGTCACGGCTTTCATGCGGTCGCTCCGAGCTTTCGTGGACACGGCGGGAGTGAGGGATTCGAGCGCCTCGACAGCGCTGGTATCAATGATTACGTCAATGACCTCAGTACGGTGATTGATGGACTGGATGGCCCGCCACCCATCCTGGTCGGCCATTCCATGGGGGCCCTGGTGGCACAGCGGTACATGGAGCGTGCGCCGGTCGCGGCGGCCGTGCTGATGGCACCGGTCCCGCCCCACGGCCTGATGCCCTCGACGCTGCGCATGCTGGTGAGTGATCCGATGCTGTATCTGCAGTTCGGCATGATGCAGTTTTTCGGCCCTGACAGCATGGACACCGAGGTGGCCCAGCGCGCCGTGTTCTCCAAATCCGCCGCAGAGCAGGATCTGAGCGGCTATGCCGAGCGGGTACAGCGCGAGTCCCAGCGCGCCCTGTGGGACATGAACGTCCACGCCCGCGGTCGGCCGACGCTGTGTCGGGCGGACTGCCCGATGCATGTCATCGCCGGCGGGGAGGATGCACTGTTCAGTGAGTCTGAAACCCGCGCCGTGGCCCATGTCTGGAACGCCAGCTGGGAAACCGTCCCGGGCCTTGCCCACGCCTTGATGATCGAGCCGGGCTGGCAGCGGGCGGCGGATGCCGTCATCGGCTGGCTGGATCGTCAGGCGCTGGCTTAGGCGGTTACCAGCGGTACCGGTCCCACAGCTCCGGATTGGCCCAGTGTCGGGCATTGAGCCAGTCCGGCGTGACCTTGTAATCGGCCAGGCTGAACTCGTACCAGCGTCGCCGTTCGTCGCCCTCGCCGGTGGTGGCCCAGCGCCGGAACCCCAGACCGATCAGCTGCTGGCGGCCCATCAGCGTGGGTGACTGCCGTGGGCCGATGACGAGCACCTGCACGGCCTGCACGTCACGCAGTCGGCTGATCAGCTGGACGGCACTGGCCTCGTCGGCGAAGCCCGCCTCGGCATCGACCAGCGCCAGGTCCACCTGTGGCAGGTGATCCCGGCGCTCGTCCGCGTGGCGCGCGCTCAGGACAAGCATGTCGGTGCCGGTGGCGAGCGATGCCATTGCGTCATCGTCAGTGATCACCAGTGCGCCATTGGAGAAACCGCCGTCCAACGTTGAGCGGACCTGCTCGAGGGTGGCGTCGAGGGGAGCGTTCACTGCGCCTCCAGTTGGTCGTGGAGTTCGGCGAATGCCATCGTCAGCTTATGGCGTGGCGCCAGATCCGTCAGTGGGCGCCGGGCCTGATGGGATTCGCGCACCTTGACCGAGGCGGGCAGGAAGGGCTCGACCACTGGATAACCCTGCGCGCGTAGCTCGTCCACCAGTTCCCTCGGCAGTCGGGCCCGCGCCTGAAACTGGTTGATGATGATCGCCTCGATCGTCAGCTCGGGATTGTGGTCCATCCTCAGCTCATCCACCGTTGCCGAGAGTTCATCCAGGGCCTGCCGGGCAAACGCATCGCAGTCGAATGGCACCAGGCACCGGTCGGCGGCGATCAGCGCCGAGCGTGTATAGAAATTGAGTGCCGGCGGGGTGTCGATGTAGATGCGGTCGTAATCCGCCAATGCCGCCAGCGACTCCCGCAGCTTGTAGATCTTGTAGCGGGACTCCAGCCGACCCTGCAGGGTCTCGAGGCTGGGATGGGCGGCCACCACGGCCAGATTCTTGTAGGGAGTAGGGTGGGAAACGCTTTCAATATCGCGGGGATAGATTCGAAAGCTCAACGTATCTTCGAAATAACCGGCAATGGTGTCGTCCGCCTCCGCGGGCTGTTCGCCCAGTAGATAGTGCGTGGCATTGGCCTGGGTATCCAGATCGATCACCAGTGTCCGCAACCCGCGGCGAGCGGCCATGGCGGCGAGATTGCAGGTAATGGTCGATTTCCCGACCCCGCCTTTCTGGTTGAAGATCACCCGACGCATGCAAGCACTCCTGCTATGATTGACGCTCCGTTGTGCCAGTCTAGGCACCTCCATCACCCGGGTCGAGGGCCATTATGTTCAGTGCCGTGAGACGTCTGCTTTTCATGCTACCCCCCGAACGGGCGCATGACCTGACTTTTGGCTCACTGGATCAGCTGTTTCGTCTGGGTGGCGGGCGACTGTTTCCGGCGCGTGTCGAGGCGCCGCAGTCGCTGATGGGGCTTGAATTCGCCAATGCCGTCGGACTGTCCGCCGGGTTGGACAAAAACGGCGATCATATCCGCAGCCTTGCGGGGCTCGGATTCGGCTTCATTGAACTGGGCACGGTGACACCGGTGGCGCAGCCCGGCAATCCGGCGCCCCGGGTGTTCCGTCTCCCGGCCCACCAGGCACTGATCAACCGGCTGGGGTTCAATAACGAGGGATTGGCCGCGCTGATCCGCCACCTCGAGGATGCGGCCCCCGAGGTCGATGTGCCGATCGGGGTAAACATCGGCAAAAACCGGGACACGCCCCTCGAGCGCGCGACCGATGACTACCTGGCCTGTCTGGAAGCGGTGCATGGCCTCGCCGACTACGTGGTCGTCAACCTGTCGTCACCCAATACGCCCGGGCTGCGATCGCTTCAGGCCGGCGAAAACCTGACCGGACTGGTTCAGATATTGCGCGAGCGCGCCGATGCCCTGAACGCCACCACTGGCCGTCGGGTGCCTCTGGTGGTCAAGATTGCCCCGGATCTGGACGACGATGCCCTGCGCTGGCTGGTTGACGCGCTGCTCGCCGCGGGGGTTGATGGCCTGACTGCCACTAACACCACCGTTGACCACAGCGCCGTTGCCGGCGCCCGGCATGCGGCGGAAACCGGTGGTCTGAGTGGCAGCCCGCTGCGGCAGCGCGCCACCGAGGTCATTGCCACCGTGCGCGCGCATGCCGGCCCGGAGCTGCCGATCATCGGAGTGGGCGGGATCATGTCCGGTGAGGATGCGGTGGAGAAGATCCAGGCGGGTGCCAATCTTGTCCAGGTCTACACGGGGCTGATCTATAAGGGCCCCGCACTGATCCGGAACGCCGCCCGAGCAATCCGCGACGCGGAGCCAGGTGCTTAGGGGCTTGCCCTCGGTCGCTCGCCAATGGACAATCCGTGTTGTTGGAGAGGTGGCAGAGTGGTCGATTGCGGCGGACTTGAAATCCGCTGAGTCCTAACGGGCTCCGGGGGTTCGAATCCCTCCCTCTCCGCCAGACATAAAACAGGGGTCGTCGGGTAATCAGAAGCGGTATTCGAGTCCCGCCGATACGCTCGGGGTGTAGCGAAGGCTCTCGAACATGCTGCCCAGTCCGGTCTGATCGGAAAGATTCCGGGGCGTGTCGCCCTCCACCGTGTCGGTGCCGCGGACACTTTCAAAGGCAAGCCCCATGTCCAGCGATAATCCGAAACGCTCGTCGTCGGTGAAGTTGCTGTCCCAGCCAACCCCCAGATAAGTCTGGATGTTTTCCCGCTCGATCGCGGAGAACTGCCAGCTATCCTTTGCCGGGTCCTGGTCGCCGTAGCGAGCGCCACCGCGCATGCGCAGGCCCTCGTCGCTGAATGACCAGTCCACCAGTGCCGAGAAGGCGAACTCGTCGCTGAGGGCACCGAACCCGGATGAGGCGGGGCGCTCTGATGGCGTGCCGGAGTGGGTCACGCCAAACTGGATATCGAGTCGCTCATTGAGATGCGCAGTCAGCTCCTGACCGGCCGATGGCGCCAACTGCCAGTCGACGGGTTGCGCATAGGCTGGAGCCGCCATGGCAATGCATAGCGCCAATGCTCCGAATCCCCGCATTGTCATGGACTTGCCCGTCATGTCTCCATTATCACTCAATCGTCGGGCAAAGCGAACCCCTGTAGGCCTTCTTCCTACGGTAGACTGCCACTGAATTAACTGAGGATGACCGCAATGAGGCGTGTGCGCTCAATCGTCAAGGCAGGCTGCATGCTGGGATGCCTGGTGCTCTCCCCGGCGGTCACCGGCTTGACCTTCCCGCTGCCACCGGCCGGTACCGACGTCGTTGGACAGGTCCAGCGCATCGAAGCCGAAGCCGGCGATACGCTGCTGTCGCTTGGGCGGGAACACGGCATCGGGTATGAGGAGATGCGCCGTGCCAACCCCTCGGTGGATGTCTGGCTGCCCGGTGAGGGCACCGAGGTGGTCATCCCCAGTCGCTATATTCTTCCCCGCGGTGAGCGCGACGGGGTGGTGGTGAATGTCGCCGAGATGCGTCTCTACTACTATCCTGATGCCGAAGAGGCGGAGCAGGCGGTGGTGGAAACCTATCCCATCAGTGTCGGGCGGATGGACTGGAGCACACCGCTCGGCGAATCCCGGATCACCGAGAAAACCGAAGACCCGTACTGGTTTCCGCCGCAGTCGATTCTCACCGAGCGCCGGGAGCAGGGACGTCCTCTGCCGGATGCCGTGCCGCCAGGCCCGGATAATCCGCTGGGTCGGCACAAGATGCGCCTCGACATCCCCGGCGGCGCGTATCTCATCCATGGCACCAATGAGCCGCGCGGCATCGGCATGCGTGTGACCCATGGCTGCATTCGGATGTTTCCCGAGGACGTGGAATCGCTGTTCAATCGACTGCCGTCGGGTGCCTCGGTGCGCATCGTCAATCAACCGGTGAAAGCGGGCTGGGCGGCCGACGGATTGCTCATCGAGGCCCATCCGGTCCTGCCGGCGGAGGCCGAAAACGCCTACGACCCCATGAAACCCCCGCCGATGGAAAAGGCCGTGGAGGCGATTGCCCCGGTGCTCGATCGGCGGGCTGACCGCGTTGACCATCAGCGGCTGGCGCGTGCCATTGAAACGGCCGACGGAATGCCGGCACGGATTTCGCGCCGTGACGAAGTCGCTGGCTTTAATCTGAAGCGGCCATAAAAAACCCCGCATTAGCGGGGTTTGGTTCAGTCCGTTGCGAACGGGCTTACTTGTACATCGACTCCTCGAACATGCGATCGATCTTCTCGCTGTTCTCGTCGGCCTTGCGGTTGGCGTTGGCGGCGGAGGTCTCGGCACCCTCGGCGGTCATCATGGCCGTGCTGGCCTCATCCATCGCCGTGTCGGCGAGGCCGCGGACGTCGTCGATCTCGGCCTGCAGGTCGTCAATCGAGGTCTGCGACGCACAGCCCACCAGCAGGCCCATCGATGCGGCGGCGGCACTGAGTTTGAGCATGGTCTTCAGGGTCTGGCTCATTGGAAAACTCCTTCGTTTTTGTACAGTCATCATTCCGGTCGCGACATCACCAGCGATTTCGCGCCTCGAATGTCATCCGCATGATTGCGCGCCGTTCATCGACTTTCAACCCCCGGCGATTCACTCGATGATGACGGGGGTGCCGACGCGCACCCAATCCATGAGCGTTTCGATCTGCGCATTGGTCATGGCAACGCAGCCCTGGGTCCAATTGAATGCCTGGTGCACGCGGTGATCGCCGTTACCGATTCCGTGAAAACCGATGTGCCCCCCGAGCGGCCCGTCCTGGGGGAACCGCCCCATCCGCAGACCGGCATCCAGGGTGTCCCAATAGGCCTCATCGCTGATCCTGCCCCGGGCGCGGGCCCGGTCGAGATGGCGCAGTGTCGGATAGTTGATGCCGATGAAACGGTGGAAACGGCTTTCCCGGTTGAAGTGCGTGATGCGGTATTCGCCGCGGGGTGTCGTCCCATCGCCATTCAGATGCAGGTCGGATACCCCACCGCGGCCGAACGCGATCTCCTCGAGTCGCAGGATGGACTCGTCGCCGCGCCGGATCTCGGTGATCCCGTCGCGGGTATCCACGTGCACCCAGATCCCCGAATGGGGTGCGGACGAGGCACCGGCAGCACTGCACGTCACAAGACCGAAAACCAGCAACAGGGTCATGGCGCGCCGCCGTGGCCCGGGTAATGCGATCATGGGAGATACCGGTAGAGCGAGGCGGTATCGAAGGGCCACCGGAGCACACCCTCGCGGGCATCGCACGCCACCACCGGGATGGCCGTTGCGTAGGCGGCCTCGGCGGCGGGGTCGTCCATGATGTCGATGCACTCGATGCGCAGGCCACGGCGCCGGGCCACTGGATCGAGTAGCGCCAGGGCCTGGTCGCAGAGATGACAGCCAGAAGTCGTGTAAAATCGCACCAATGACATCGCGTATCCGCAATCCTGAAGTCAGTGTCGATCATAGCGCGTCGCGCCCGGCGATGCGCACTACGCCGGGTCGAGCGCTCAGCGTGGCGCCAATGATGGACTGGACTGACCCCGCCTGTCGCTACCTGCTGCGGTTGATCACGCGGCGGACGCTTCTTTACACCGAGATGGTCCCCGCCCAGGCCCTCTGGTACGGGCGTGCCGAGCGCTTTCTCAAGGGTCATCCGACTGAGGCGCCGGTCGCGCTGCAGCTCGGTGGCAGCGACCCTGCGCAGCTCGCTTACGGCGCGGCACTGGCCAGCGAGTGGGGCTATGACGAGGTCAACCTGAACGTCGGCTGCCCGAGCGACCGCGTCCAGTCAGGGCGCTTTGGCGCCTGTCTGATGCGCGAGCCGCAGTTGGTCGGTGAGCTGGTCGCCGCCATGCGCGAGGCCACGCAGCTACCCGTGACCGTCAAATCGCGGATCGGGGTCGATGACATGGATGACTACGCGGCCCTGCAGGGGTTCGTCGCCGCGATTGTCGCGGCGGGCTGTGATGGACTCACGGTGCATGCCCGAAAGGCCTGGCTGCAGGGCCTGTCGCCCAAACAGAACCGCGAAGTGCCGCCGCTGCGCTATGCCCGGGTGAGCGCGCTCAAAGACGATTTCCCGGCGCTGCCGATTGTGCTCAACGGCGGCATCCGTGACCTCGATACGGCGGTTTCGTGGCTGGACCGGCTGGATGGGGTCATGATCGGGCGCGAGGCCTACCACAATCCCTGGCTGCTGGCGGCGGCCGATGCCCGGGTTTTCGGCGAGGCGGGGACCCCACCGCCCGAACGCGAAGCGGTGGCGCGCGCCTACCGGGACTACGTCGCCCGACACGGGCGCGACGGGGTGCCGGTCACGCGCTTCACCCGTCACCTGTCGGGGCTGTTCCAGGGGCTGCCGGGGGCGCGGATCTGGCGACGGGCGCTGAGTGAGGGGGGCGCGGTGACGGGTGCCGGCCCCGAGGTCATCGATCAGGCGCTGGCGGCGCGGCATCGGGCGGTGGGTGAGACGCCGGTGTCGGCAGGCTGAAAAAGCGCCGGGCGTTCGCGCTGGTCCAGGCCGCGAGGCAGGCGGGCGACTCATCGCGAAGCGCGGCGACCGCGTCCACCACATGGGGCAGATAAGCCGGTTCATTGCGTCGTTTGACCGCCGGCTGGCGCACCGGCTTCGGCAGGAGGAAGGGCGCGTCGGTCTCGACCATCAGGCGATTGGCGGGGATCTCCGCCACCCCCTCGCGCAGGGCCGCGCCGCGTCGCTCGTCGCTGATCCAGCCGGTGATGCCGAAATGCAGATCCAGCGCGCAGCAGGCTTCGATCATGGCGACGTCACCGGTAAAGCAGTGCAGCACCGCGCCCGGCAGGGCGGAACGGTGGTCTCTCAGGATGGCGAGAAAGTCGGCCTCGGCATCGCGCTGGTGTAGAAACACCGGGCGCTGGTGATCCACCGCCAGGCGCAGCTGTGCTTCGAAGGCGGCGCGCTGGTCGGTGCGGGGTGAAAAGTCGCGGTTATAATCTAGCCCGGTCTCACCGACCGCGACCGTGGCCGGGGCATCCAGCAGCGTCGCCAGCGCCTGACTGCTGGCATGGGACCAGTCCCGGGCATGATGGGGGTGAACACCGGCGGTCGCGGCCATGAAGCCCGGGTGGCGGGCGGCCAGCGCCGTCGCGGCGCGGGACTCATCAAGGCTGACGCCGGTGAGGACCATGCCGTTCACGCCGGCGCCGATGGCGCGCTCGATCACTGCAGCGCGATCGGTATCAAAGCGGGCGTGGGTGAGGTTGACGCCAATATCAATCAGGTCACTGTACTGCATGGCCGCATTCTGCTGGAATTTCGGGTGATGATGAACATGGATGAAGGGATGGACCATCGGCCGATGAGCTGGGTCGGCGACTGGAGTGGACGCCGCCGCGCCCTGACGCCGGAACGGACTGCACTGATCGACCCCGGCAGTGGCCGTCGGTTGACCTATCAGCAGCTCGACGATCGCGCCCGTCTGTGGGCACGCTGGATGCGGGATGAAGCCGGGCTGGATGGCGGCGACACCGTCGTGCTGATCACCCGCAATCGGCTCGAAGCCGTAGAGCTGTTTCTGGCGGCGGGCAAGATCGGAGTGATCATTGCCCCGGTCAGTCATCGCCTGACCGCCGGCGAGGCCACCGCGCTGGTCGACCGGCTCGACCCGGCGTGGCTGGTGGTGGACGAGGCGCTGGCCGACTTCGCCGCTACGCTGGAAGGACGGGCCCAGCAGCGTCCCTGGCTGCGCTTTGGGGCCGCCAGCGGCCCAGCGGAGCAGGCCCTGGCCCGGCAGCGCTCCGAACCCGTCAATCGCCCCCTGGCACTGGCCGACCCCTGCCTGCGCGTGCACACCGGCGGCAGCACCGGGCTGCCGAAGATCTGCGAGGTCAGTCACCGGCAGATGGTCTGGAACGCCGTGGAACTGATGGTGGCTGCGGATGGCGCGCTGGCGCGGCGCCGCGAGCTGGTGCTGTTCCCGCTTTTCCATATTGGTGGCTGGAATACGGTTCTACCCATTCTCTATGCCGGCGGCTGCGTCGTGATGCCGGATGCCTTCGATCCGCCGGCGGTCCTGCGCGCCATCGACGAGCAGCGCATCAACCATTTCGGTGCCGTCGAGGCCATGCTCCAGGCACTCGCGGCCAGTCCCGGTTTTGCCGACCACCCGCTCACTTCGCTGGAGGCCATCACCACGGCGGGCGCCGCCTGTTCGGAATCCAGCATGACGCCGTTTCTCGAGCGTGGCATCACCGTGCGCCAGTCCTACGGCCTGACCGAGGCGGGGCCCTCCAATTTCGTCAATGCCGATGGCCGCGCCGACGAGATGACCGCCACTGACCGCGCCAGTATCGGGACCGCTTTCTTTCACACCGACTACCGCATCGTCGACCCCGAGCGTCTGACGCCGCTGGCGGTGGATACACCGGGCGAGCTGCAGTTACGCAGCCCCCACGATTTCGATGGCTACCTCGACGACCCGGCCGCCACGGCAGCGCGCTGGACCCCGGATGGCTGGATCCGCAGCGGCGATCTGGCCCGCGAGGATGCCGCGGGGCGTGTGTTCATCGTCGGTCGAATGGACAACGTCATCGTCAGTGGCGGCGAGAACATCGCGGCCGAGGAGGTCGAGAGCACTCTGCTGCAGCACCCCGCGGTCACCGCTGCGCTGGTGTTCGGCGTGCCCGATCCGCACTGGGGCGCACGGCCGGTGGCGTGGGTGACCGGTCCCGGTCGCGTGCCCACCGATGAAGTCGGTGAATGGCTGCACGGCCGGCTTGCCCGGTTCAAGCACCCGGCCCTCATCGAGGCCGTCGGTGAGCTGCCGCGGACTGGCGCCGGCAAACTCGATCGTCAGGCCGCTCGACACCAATACGACCAGCAGACCCCGGGAGCCCTTTCATGAATCCATCGCGCATCCTGATCATCGCCGGCTCGGACGCCGGTGGAGGGGCGGGCATCCAGGCCGATATCAAGACCGTCACTGCGTTGGGCGGTTATGCGATGACCGCCGTCACGGCACTGACGGCGCAGAACACCTGTGGCGTTCAGGGTGTGGTCGGTGTCGAGCCGGCCTTCATCCGCGAGCAGATCCGCTCGGTGGTATCGGATCTGGGGGTGGATTGTGTGAAAACCGGGATGCTCCACGATGACGCCGTCATTGATGCGGTGGCCGACGAGCTGCAGCGCGGCGCGGCGCATGTCCCATGGGTCGTCGATCCGGTGATGGTGGCGCAGAGCGGTGCGCGGCTGGTGGGCGAGGGGGCCATGGCCCGCCTGCGCAGCGTGATCATGCCGCAGGCGCGGCTCATCACCCCGAATCTGCCCGAGGCGGCGGCGTTGCTGGGCAGGCCCATCGACCACGTCGGCGAGATGGAAGATGCCGCGCGGGCGCTGCTGGCGTTTGGGCCCGAGGCCGTGCTGCTCAAAGGGGGGCATCTTGGCGGCGGGCAGCTGACCGATGTGCTGGCCACCGCCGATGGCTGCGAGCGCCTCGAGCATGCCCGCATCGACACCCGCAGCGACCACGGCACCGGTTGCACGCTGGCGTCGGCCATCGCCGAAGGCCTGGGTCGGGAACTCCCGCTGGCCCATGCCGTCCATCGAGGCAGGAATTACCTGCAGCGGGCCCTGGCCACTGCCACGCCGCTGGGAGCAGGGCATGGACCGGTCAACCACGCCCACACCGTGGCGGCCTTCGGGCTGACCCCAACAGGACGATAGCGGTTACCATGGCGCCATGATCAGACTCTCCGCAAAAAGCCGTTATGCCGTCAGCGCCCTGTTGCACCTGGCGGTGCACAACCAGGCGGGGGCGGTTCCGCTGGCTGAGATCTCGGTCTGCCAGGGCATTTCCATGTCCTACATTGACCAGATCTTCTGGAAACTGCGCCGGGCCGGTTTGGTTCGCGGGACACCCGGACCGGGGGGCGGTTATCGCCTGGGTCGGTCACCTGAGTCGATCGCCATGGGCGAGGTCATCACGCTGATGGACGGGCAGGGCGGCCCCCGACGGGCTACCTCCGCGCTCGATCAGCGTCTCTGGGCGGGGCTGGCCGAGCGCATCGAGACCTTCCTCAATGGCATCACCCTGGCGGACTTTGCGGCCCGCCCGGACGTCCGTGAGGCGCTGCTTGACCAGTATGCGGGTGGCAGCTGGCGCTGTGACGTCTGCGGTGCGCTCTCCACGCGCCAGCAGCCCATCGGGGGGTCGCAGGCATGACCTACGTGGTCACCGAATCCTGTGTGCGTTGCCGCTACACCGACTGTGTCGAGGTCTGCCCGGTGGATTGCTTTCATGGCGGGCCGACGATGCTGGTCATCGACCCGCAGGAATGTATCGACTGCGCGGTCTGTGTCGCGGAGTGCCCGGTGGATGCCATCTATCCGGATGATGAGGTACCCGCCGATCAGCAGGACTTCATCGCCCTCAATGCCCGCCTGGCCCAGCAGTGGCCGGTCATCAACCGTCGTGAGGAGGCGCCCGCCGACGCCGCAGACTGGGAGTCGGTGACCGACAAGCGCGACCAGATCGAGGAGTAGGCCGTCGGGCGGGCCTAGCGATCCTCCGTCGTCAGGCCGTAGCGCCGTTCGACGTAATCCTCGACGATCTTCTTGAACTCATCGGCGATGGCGTCGCCCTTGAGCGTGACCGTCTTCTCGCCATCGATATAGACGGGCGCCACCGGTTTTTCGCCGGTGCCCGGCAGGCTGATGCCGATGTCCGCCTGACGGCTTTCGCCGGGCCCGTTCACCACGCAGCCCATCACCGCCAGGCTCATCGACTCGACGCCCGGATAGCGATCGCGCCACTCGGGCATGCGATCGCGGACGTGGGTCTGGATTTCGTCGGCCAGTTCCTGGAAGTAAGTACTGGTGGTGCGGCCACAGCCCGGGCATGCCGCGACCAGCGGCGTGAAGCTGCGCAGCCCCATGGTCTGGAGGATCTCCTGAGCGACCACCACCTCCTGAGTCCGGTCGCCACCCGGCTCGGGGGTGAGCGAAATGCGGATCGTATCGCCAATGCCCTGCTGCAGGAGGACGGACAGCGCGGCGGTTGATGCGACGATGCCCTTGGAGCCCATTCCCGCTTCGGTGAGGCCCAGATGCAGCGGGTAGTCGCAGCGCGCGCCCAGGTCCTGGTAAACGCTGATCAGGTCCTGCACCCGACTCATCTTGCAGGAGATGATGATGGCGTCGTGGGGCAGGCCAATGGCCTCGGCCCGCTCGGCACTCTCCAGCGACGAGACCACGACTGCGTCGCGGGTGACCGTCTCCGGGGGCTTGGGCTCGGCGCGGCGGGCGTTTTCGTCCATCAGCCGCGAGAGCAGGTCCTGGTCGAGGCTGCCCCAGTTCACACCGATCCGCACCGGCCGATTCATGTCGCGCGCCAGCTCTATGATCTCTGTGAACTGCGGGTCGCGACGGCTGCCCTTGCCGACGTTGCCGGGGTTGATGCGCCACTTGCCCAGCGCTTCGCCGCAGGCGGGCACGGCGCGCAGCAGACGATGACCATTGAAGTGGAAATCGCCCACCAGGGGCACGTCGATGCCCATGTCGTCGAGTCGCTCGCGGATCCGCGGAACGGCGCGCGCGGCGTCCTCGTTGTTCACGGTGATGCGCACCAGCTCGGAGCCCGCGCGTGCCAGATCCGCCACCTGGATGGCCGTACGGATCTCGTCCACCGTGTCGGTATTGGTCATGGACTGCACCACCACCGGGGCATCGCCGCCGACCGTGACGTTGCCGACCTTGACCGGCACACTGTAGCGCCTGTGATATCCGGGTATCTCGTTCATACCGCCATCATAAAGGAAGGAAACCGCATGATCGACGTCTATAGCTGGCCGACACCGAATGGTCACAAAGTCCATATCGCCCTCGAGGAGCTGGGGCTCGATTACACGGTCCACGGGATCAATATCGGTCAGGGTGACCAGTTCACCGAGGACTTTCTGGCCATCAGCCCCAACAACAAGATCCCGGCCATCGTCGACGCGCAGGGCCCGGACGGCGATCCGATCTCCGTGTTTGAGTCGGGAGCGATCCTGATGTATCTGGCCGAAAAGACCGGCATGCTTTTACCGACCGAGCCAAGAGCCCGTTATAACACACTGGAGTGGTTGATGTTTCAGATGGGCGGGCTGGGGCCGATGCTGGGTCAGGCCCATCACTTCCGGCAGTACGCGCCGGAGCGGATCGACTACGGCATCAACCGGTACACCCAGGAGGCCAGCCGCCTGTACGCGGTCATGGACCGCCGTCTCGCCGACCACGAGTGGCTGGCGGCGGACACCTACACCATTGCCGATATCGCGAGCTATCCGTGGATCCGCCCGCACGACAACCAGGGCCAGTCGCTGACTGACTATCCCCACCTCAAGCGCTGGTATGACGCCATCAGCGAACGCCCGGCGGTACAGCGGGGGGTGGCGGTGCTCGCCGATTCCCGGCCTGCCCAACTGGATGACGCCGCCAAGGAGCAGCTCTTCGGCGCCAGCCAGTACCAGCGACGGTGAGGGGGATCGACGCACTGCTGGCGGTCATGGCGCAGCTGCGCGACCCGGTGGCGGGCTGCCCCTGGGATCGTGAGCAGGATCTGCGCAGCCTCGTCCCGCATACCCTGGAGGAGGCCTACGAGGTGGCCGATGCCATCGAACGGGACGATCCGGCGGCGATCCCCGATGAACTGGGGGATCTGTTGTTCCAGGTGGTGTTCTACGCCGAGATCGGCCGCGAGACGGGACGGTTCGACTTCGACTCGATTGCCCGGGGCATGACCGACAAGCTCGTCCGCCGGCACCCGCATGTCTTTGCCGGACGCCAGGAGACCACCGCCAGCGGCCAGCGTGCCACCTGGGAGGCGATCAAGGCCGATGAGCGATCCGCCCGCGCCGCGGGTGAGGCGCGGCCCGGCGCGCTGGACGATGTCCCACTGGCCCTGCCGGCGCTCACGCGGAGTCGCAAGCTCCAGTCCCGGGCGGCTCGGGTGGGCTTCGACTGGCCCGAGCCGCACCAGGTCATCGACAAGCTGCGCGAGGAGCTCGCCGAGCTGGAGGAGGCACTTGACCACCAACCCCCGGATCAGGGCCATATCCAAGAGGAAATGGGCGATCTGCTCCTCGCCTGCGTCAATCTCTCGCGGCGCATCGGTGTCGATGCCGAGCAGGCCTTACGGGATGGCAACGCCAAGTTCGAGCGCCGCTTCCGCGGGCTTGAGGCGATCCTGGCGGCGGCGGACGAGCGGCCCGAGACCGTCGGGTTTGATCGACTGGAATCGGCCTATCAGCAGGCGAAGGCGCAGGATGGACACGGTCCGGGTGTCGCGGACGCCGACTGAACAGGGCCCGAGCGGTTGTTGTCAGGGTTGATAGCCGGGTCGGATCCCTGATCCGCTAAACATGAGCGAAACAAAGGAGTCATCATGAGTTTGACCGAAAAACACTGCACGCCCTGTCAGGGGGGAATCGATCCCATGACCCGTGAGGCCGCCGAGCGTTATCTGGCGGACGTGCCGGGCTGGACGCTCAACGACGATGCCACCCGGATCACCCGATTGTTCAAGACCGGTGATTTCGCCAAGGCCCAGGCGGTGGCCAATAAGGCGGGTGACGTGGCCGAGCAGGAGGACCACCACCCCGACATCCGATTCGGCTATGGCTGGTGTGAGGTCGAAATCCACACCCACGCCATCGGCGGGCTGCATGAAAACGACTTCATCTATGCCGCCAAGGTCAACGAGGCCGTCGACGGCTAACGCGACCAGTCGCCGGACCGTCCACCGCGTTTGTGGATGAGTCGGACGCCCTCGATCGTCATGCCGCGATCGAGGGCCTTGCACATGTCGTAGACCGCCAGCAGTGCGACCTGCACCGCGGTCAGTGCCTCCATTTCGACGCCGGTCGCGCCCCGCGTGCCGGTTGTGGCCTCGGCCCGGACCGCACCTGCTTCGGTGTCGACGTCAAGCGCGACTTCGACGCGTGAGAGTGACAGCGGATGGCACAGCGGAATCAGCTCCGCCGTGCGCTTGGCCGCCATGATCCCGGCGATTCGTGCGGTGGCCAGTGCATCCCCCTTGGCCAGTTCGCCCTGCTGCAGCGCGGCGAGCGCCGGAGCGGCCATCCGGATCCAGCCCTCGGCGATGGCCACCCGGTCGCTGGCGGCCTTCTCGCCGATATCCACCATGTGCGCCTCACCGTGGGCGTTGAGATGAGGCAGCTCGCTCACGCCGGCGCTCTCAGCGAGTACTTGCGCGAGACGCCCAGGTCATCGTCCAGCTCGTAGACCAGCGGATCGCCGGTGGCGATTTCGACGCCGGTGATGGCCTCGTCGGAGATCCCCTCCAGGTGCTTGACCAGGGCGCGCAGGCTGTTGCCATGCGCGGCGATCAGCAGCGTCGGGTACTGCTGCAGTGCGGGCACCAGATCGCTGCGCCAGTACGGCAGCACCCGGGCGAGGGTGTCCTTGAGCGACTCGGTGGCGGGCAGTCGACTCGGATCCAGATCGGCATAGCGGGGATCGTGGCGGGGATGGCGCTCGTCGTCGACCGCCAGTGCCGGCGGTGGCGTGGCAAAGCTGCGCCGCCAGACATGCACCTGCTCATCGCCGTACTGCTCGGCGGTCTCCGCCTTGTCGAGGCCGGTGAGCGCGCCGTAGTGGCGCTCATTGAGACGCCAGTCCTTGACCATCGGGATCCATAGCCGCTCGAGCACATCCAGACTCATGAAGCCGGTGCGGATGGCGCGGGTGAGCACCGAGGTATACACCGCATCAGGCAGGATCCCGGCGTCGCGCATCAAGCTGCCGGCGGCGGTGGCCTCGTCGCGGCCTTTATCGCTCAGGTCGACATCATGCCAGCCGGTGAAGCGGTTCTCGAGATTCCAGACACTCTGGCCGTGGCGCAGCAGAATGAGACGTCGCATGGTCGGTTTGCCCCCGTTCGTCGTTGTCGTTGGCCGGGTAGGGTAGCATTGCAGACAGGGCAGAGAGGGATCCGCGATGCGTGAAGGGATAGCGATTTCGTTGCCGCAGCAGCAGCTCGTGGTACAGCGTGATGGCCGTACCCGACTGACGCTGCCGGTTTCCACGGCGGCGGCCGGCGCCGATGAGCGTGAGGGCAGCGGCGGCACACCGCGGGGCTGGCATCGCATCCGGGCCATGATCGGCGCCGACGCGGCCCCGGGAAGCGTATTCGTCGGGCGGCGGCCCACCGGCGAGTGTTATAGCGAGGCGCTGCGCCGCGCCCATCCCCGGCGTGACTGGATCCTGACCCGCATCCTCTGGCTATGCGGCGAGGAGCCCGGCCGCAATCGCGGGGGCAACGTCGACACCCAGCGCCGCCTGATCTACATCCATGGCACGCCGGATTCCGAGCCCATGGGCGTGCCGCGCTCGCACGGTTGCATCCGGCTGCACAGCGCCGCCGTGATGACCCTGTTCGATCTCTGCCGGCCCGGCATGCCGGTGTGGATCGGGGCGCAGTGATGCGCGGGCCACTGATGCTCGGCGTTGAAGGCCTGGAGTTGCTCGGTGAGGAGCGCGAGCGACTCCGCCACCCGGCGGTGGGGGGCGTCCTACTGTTCAGCCGTAACTTTGACAACCCGGCCCAGGTTACTGATTTGACGCGCTCCATCCGTGCGCTCCGCAGCCCCCCGCTGGTCATCGCCGTTGATCAGGAGGGCGGTCGGGTACAGCGCTTTCGGGAGGGCTTGACGCCGTTGCCCGCCATCGGCCGCCTCGGTCGCGCCGCCGCGGACGCCCCGGCTTTGGCGCGCGAGACCGCCCGCGCCGCTGGCTGGGTGATGGCGGCCGAGCTCCGCGCGCTGGGTGTCGATTTCAGCTTTGCCCCGGTGCTCGACCTGGACCGGGGCGTCAGTCAGGTCATTGGCGACCGGGCGTTTGGCGCGGATCCGGCGACGGTGGCGGCCCTCGGGCTTGCCTGGCAGCGCGGTGTGCGCGCGGCGGGATCGGTGTGTGTGGGCAAGCACTTCCCCGGTCATGGTGGCACCGCGCCGGACTCCCACGAACAGACCGTCGATGACCCGCGCCCGCTACCGGACCTGGTGCATGCCGACCTGCTGCCGTTTCGCCGTCTGATCGACAACGGACTGGCGGCGGTCATGATGGCGCATGTGCGCTTTCCGGCCTTCGACGCCGAGCCGGCGGGGTTTTCGCCGGCCTGGATCGATTACCTGCGGCGTTCGCTGGGTTTTCAGGGGGCCATTTTTACCGATGATCTCGAAATGGCGGCGGCAGCGGCCGTCGGCGACCGGCTCGAGCGGGCGCGGCGCGCCATGGCGGCCGGGTGTGACATGGTGATGTTCGGCAACGCCGGCCGGGCGATCGACCCGATCCTCGAGCGTCTGCCGCGCCCCGATCCGCTCACGGCCCTTCGCCTGGCGCGTCTGCAGGGGCGCGATGGCCCCGATCTGGCGGGCGTTCATGCCAGCGCCGAGTACCGTCAGGCACGATCGTTGCTGGCGGCCCTGTAGGGGGCCCGCTATACTGCCGGGTTATCAATCACTGGAGCGATGACGATGACGCAGGGCGTGGAACTGACAGCGGAACAGTTGGCCGGGGTGCTCGAGCGGGCGGAATGCCTGCATGATGCCGCCGCCATCGAGACGGCACTGGACCATCTGGGTGAGCGGATCAGTGCCGAGCTGGCCGACGCCCGGCCGCTGGTGCTGGGCGTGATGACGGGCGCCATCGTGCCCATGGGGCGTCTGCTCAACCGCCTCGACTTCCCACTGGAGATCGACTACATCCACGCGACGCGCTATCACAAGACCACCACCGGGCGGGAACTGGTCTGGCTCGCGCGGCCGCAGACGCCATTGCGCGATCGGCATGTCCTGCTGGTGGACGACATCCTCGACGAAGGCCACACCTTCCGCGGCCTGATCGACGAATGCCGCGAGCATGGCGCGGCATCGGTTCACACGGCCGTTCTCGCCGACAAACCGAACGCCGCCCGGGTGCCGGGACTGGCCGCGGATTATGTCGGACTCACCGTGCCCGAGCGCTACGTGTTCGGCTCGGGAATGGACTACAAGGGTTATCTGCGCAACGTCGACGCAATCTATGCCGCCCATCCCGAGGATGAGGATTAATCCGCTTCGATGCGCTCCACGCGGACGATTACCCCAAGCGCCGGATGATCGAAGTAGTGGGGGTTGTCGCCGCGCAGGCGCCGACTCTGGCTGAGTGTCCAGTGCGTCTCGGGGTCGGGCGTCTGACGCAGCTCAACCCGGGCATGGAGAAAACGCTCGCGATAGACCTGGATGATGCCATCGAAGCCGGGCATTGACTCTATCCGCGGCAGGGCCACCCATTGGGCCGAATCCTCGCCGACTCCGGGCTGATCCCAGCCGCCATGCCAGAGGACATTGTAGCCCGGCGTCCCATCAATGCGCCGCGCGGCGGCGCCGAGGGTCTCATCCGCGACGGGCAGGCGTGGATACCCCAGCTGCTCGGCATCGGGATCGCGCAGCGGCCACGCCATTGCCGGGGGCAGGGGCGTCGGGTCACTGGCGGGCGCCTCGACCCGCTCCCCGTCCACCGGCGGCTGGCTGAATACGACGACCTCCACGGCGTAGCGTGGCGGCTCGTCAGCGGCCTCCGCCGGGGCCTGTGACTGCGCCAGCGCGGTGGGACCGGGCAGCGCCAGGGCGGCTGCCAGGGTCAGTGCACGCAGTGATCGATTCATGCCGCTTCCTTCATGGCCATGGCCTCCAGCAGCCAGTCCACCAGTTCGATCCGTGCAGCGGCGGTTTCGGTTTCGCGCTTGAAGCGCAGCCGCTCCTGGCCCTCCAGCCGGTAGATGGCGGGCTGCTCCTGGACCAACCGCACCAGGGCGCCGGCATCCACCTGCGGCGAATCGCCGAACTGCACCACACCGCCGCCGGGGCCCACTTCAAAGCGGGTGATGCCCATCGCCTGTACCTGCTGGCGGATTCGGGCGATCTCCATCAGGTTGCGCGCGGGTTCGGGCAGCAGCCCGAAACGATCGATCATTTCCACCTGCAGTTCGCGCAGCGCCTCGCCGGTCTCGGCATTGGCAATGCGTTTGTACATCACCAGCCGGGTATGCACATCCGGGAGGTAGTCCTCGGGGAGCAGGGCGGGGATATGCAGCTCCACATCGGCACTCTGCTCCAGGGGGGCCTCCAGGGCCGGTTCTTTGCCGGCCTTGAGGGACTTCACGGCGCGGTCGAGCAGATCACTGTAGAGGTTGAAGCCCACCTCGTGGATCTGTCCGCTCTGGCCTTCGCCGAGCAGTTCACCGGCGCCGCGGATTTCCAGATCATGGCTGGCGAGGGCAAAGCCGATGCCCAGGTCTTCGAGCGACGCAATCGCGTCGAGGCGCTTCACCGCATCGGCGGTCTGACTGCGTCGGGGCGGCGCGATCAGATAGGCGTAGGCCCGATGGTGGGATCGACCCACCCGGCCACGCAGCTGATGCAACTGAGCCAGACCCAGGCGATCGGCGCGATTGATGATGATGGTGTTGGCGGTGGGCACATCGATGCCGCTTTCGATGATTGTGCTGCACACCAGGATATTGAAGCGCTGGTGGTAGAAGTCGAGCATCACCCGCTCGAGGTCACGCTCGGGCATCTGTCCGTGGGCGATCGCGACGCGCGCTTCGGGCAGGAGCTCGCCGAGGGTCTCGGCCGCCCGTTGAATGCTCTCGACATCGTTGTGCAGGAAGTACACCTGCCCCCCACGATGCAGCTCGCGCAGGCAGGCCTCCCGGATCGTGGTGTCATCCCATTCGTTGACGAAGGTCTTGACCGCCAGCCGCCGCGCCGGCGGTGTCGCGATGATCGACAGATCCCGCAGCCCCGCCAGCGACATGTTCAGAGTGCGGGGAATGGGCGTGGCGGTCAGGGTGAGGACGTCCACGTTGGCGCGCAGCCGCTTGAGTGCCTCCTTCTGACGCACCCCGAAGCGATGTTCCTCGTCAATGATCATCAGCCCCAGGCGCTTGAAGCGCACGGACTGCTGGAGCAGTTTATGGGTGCCGATGACCACATCGACCCGACCCTCGTTGAGCGCTTCAAGGGTCTTCGCCTGCGCCTTGGCGGACTGAAACCGCGAGAGCTGCTCGATGCGCACCGGCCAGTCCGCGAATCGATCGATGAAGTTCTGATAATGCTGCTGGCAGAGCAGCGTCGTGGGCACCAGCACGGCCACCTGGCGGCCTGACTGGATGCCCGCGAACGCCGCGCGCATGGCGACTTCAGTCTTGCCAAAGCCCACATCACCACAGACCACGCGGTCCATCGGCCGGGACTGCTGGAGATCCTGCAGGACAGCATGAATCGCGGTCTGCTGATCGGGGGTCTCTTCAAAGGGAAACTGCGCGGCGAACTGCGCGTAATCGTCCGCTGGCACGACATGCGGCTCGCCCTGCTGCGCCTCACGCCGGGCATAGATGTCGAGCAGTTCGGCAGCCACATCACGGGCCTTCTGGGCGGCGCGCCGGCGGGCCTTCTCCCACTGCCCGCTGCCGAGTCGGTGGACGGGCGCCGCCTCGTCATCCGCGCCGGTGTAGCGGCTGATCAGATGCAGCGACGCCACCGGGACATAGAGCTTGTCGCCCCCCGAGTACTCAAGGGTGAGGAATTCGGTCTGCACGCCATCCACCGCCAGTGTCTGGAGCCCCTGGTAGCGGCCAATGCCATGCTGTTCGTGGACCACCGGTGCGCCGATCGACAGATCGGTGAGGTCGCGGATGATGGCGTCGGGGTCGCGGTCCGGTGAATGCTTGCGCCGTCGGCGCTGTTCCGCACGCTCGCCGAGCAGGGCGGATTCGGGGACGACGGCGAGGCCCACATCGGGCAGGCTGAAGCCCTCATCCAGCGGCGCGACGGTCAACGCCAGGCCGGGCTGCTCGGCGACAAAGGTGGACCAGTCACCGACTTCCCGGGGCTGCAGCCCGGCGGCCTGGAGGCGCTCGCGAAAGGCCTCGCGCCGGCCGGCGGTCTCGGCGGTCAGCAGCACACCACCTTCGAACCGCTCGATGAACGCCCGCAGTGCGGCCATCCCGCTGTCATCCCCGGGCGTGCTGCGCAGATCCGGCAACGCCCGGGCGGGCAGCGCACGATCGCGGCCATGCGTGGCCGTCCGCCCGGTCTCCACCGGCAGCGCCACCTGCGCGCGGTGATTCAGCCCCTCGCGCACGGCATCCGGGGACAGATAGAGCTCGTCCGGGGTGAGCAGCGGGCGCTCGCGATCATGCCGGCGCTGCTCGTAGCGCTCGCCAATCTGCGACCATTCCGACTCGAGCTGATCATCCACCGAGCCCACGCGCATGGCCAGCGTGCCGGCCGGCAGGTAGTCAAACAGCGTCGCCGTCGACTCGAAGAAAAGCGGCAGGTAGGCCTCAATGCCGTTGGGGATGTGGCCGTCACTGACCGACTGATAGATGGGACTCGCTGTCGGGTCGCCCTCGAAGCGGGCCCGATATTCGCGCCGGAAGTGCCGGATCCCCGCCTCATCGGTGGGGAATTCATGGGCGGGCAGCAGCTCGACGTTTTCGAGCCGGTCGATGCTGCGCTGGGTCTCGGGGTCGAAGCGGCGGATGGTGTCGATTTCGTCATCGAACAGATCGACGCGGTAGGGGGCTTCGGCCCCCATCGGATAGAGGTCGAGAATCGCCCCGCGAACCGCAAACTCACCATGCTCGAGCACCTCGGAGACACAGCGGTAGCCACTTGCCTGCAGCGATGTGCGCATCGCCTCGAGGTTGAGGGACTGGCCGGTGGCGAGCCGGATCACGGTCGCCTCGAGGAAGGTCGGCGGCGCGATGCGCTGCATGAGCGTCGCCGCCGGCACGATCACCACACCCTGAGTTTTGCGGGGCAGACGGTGCAGGGCCCGCAGGCGCTCGGAGGTAATGTCCTGATGGGGCGAGAAGATGTCGTAGGGGAGGACTTCCCAGTCGGGCATCAGCTCAATGTCATCGACACCGAAAAACCGCAGTCCGCGGCGCAGTTCCTCGGCCTCGACCATGCCGGGCGTGATCAGCAGCAAGGCGCTGTCATGCCGCTGGGCGGTCTCGGCGATGGCGAGTGCCCGCGCATCACCGGCCAGACCCAGCCAGTCCTGGCGGTCGCCGGCGCGCACGGGTCGGTCGTTGTGGATGAGCAGCGGATCGGTTAGGGCCATGAATATGCGGGTCACTGACGGTCGAACGCGAAGTCTACCCAATGCGGCGATCGCGGGAAACGGGATGATCGGCGGGCAGGCAGGGGTTAGACTGCCAGCATGGAGTATCAAGCGCCGCTTATCGCCGGCACCCTGCAGCGTCGCTACAAGCGCTTCCTGGCGGATATCAGCCTCGACAGCGGCGAGTCGATCACCGCCCATTGTCCGAACACGGGGTCGATGCTCGGCTGCGCCGAGCCCGGCATGCGGGTGTGGGTGTCGCATACCGATCGGCGTGGCCGTAAGTACGCGCACACCTGGGAGCAGGTGGAACTGGGCGGGGGACTGCGGGTTGGCATCCACACCGGACGGACCAATCGCCTGGTGGCCGAGGCGCTGCTCGACCCGGCACTGATCCCGGAGGTGGCCGATGGCGGATCCCTGCGGGCCGAGGTCAATGTGCCGGACGAGCCCATGCGCGCCGATTTCCAGCTCGAGGGCGACGGCCGGTTCATTGAAGTGAAGAACGTCACCGCCGCCGTTGAGGCCGGCGTGGCGGTGTTCCCGGATGCACCCAGCAGCCGGGGCGTGCGCCATCTCGAAGTGCTGCAACGTCTGGCTGAACGCGGCACCGGCGGCATGCTGGTGTTCTGCGCGCAGCGCAGCGATGTCAGCGAGATCCGTCCCGCCGATGCCATTGATCCGGCCTACGGCCGCGCCCTGCGATCCGCACAGCACGCCGGTGTCGCGGTCATCGGTGTCGGCGCGAGTCCCGATGCCACGGGCATTCGCGTCAACCGGCGTATTCCGGTGGTGACATGATCCGGCCGCTGCCGCTGTTCATCGGCGTTCGCTACACCCGTGCCCGGCGGCGTAACGGCTTCGTCTCGTTCATTTCGGCCAGCTCCATGCTGGGTATTGCCGTTGGGGTGATGGCCCTGATCACGGTGCTATCGGTCATGAACGGCTTCGAAAAAGAGCTTCGCGAGCGCATCCTTGGCATGGTGTCGCATGCCACCGTGCAGGGCGGCGCCGATGGTCTCGAGGACTGGCAGTCGCTGCTGCCCACGCTGGACGAGCGCCCGGCGGTGATCGGTGCGGCGCCGTTCGTCAACGGCGAGGTCATGCTCACCCGGGGCTCGGCGGTGACCGGTGCGCTGGTGCGCGGTATCGACCCCGAGCGCGAGCCGGCCGTCTCGCGGATCGCCAACAACCTGATCAGCGGCCAGCTGAGTGATCTCACCGACGGGGCGTATCAGATCATCCTGGGCAGTCGGCTGGCGGATGAGCTGGGCGTTGGGCGCGGCGATGCCGTCAACCTGATCACCCCCGAGGTGCGGGTGTCCGCGGCGGGGATCCTGCCGCGACTGCGGCGTTTTGAGGTCGCGGGGACCTTTGAGGTCGACATGGCGCAGTACGACAGCTCGCTGGCGCTGATCCATCTGGCCGATGCGCAGCGACTCCAGCGTCTCGGCGACGCGGTCACCGGGATCCGGCTCGAGTTCGACGACCTCATGACCGCGCCCCAGCGCGTGCGCACGATCGCCGGAGAGCTGCCGGGGCGCTATCGGGTCAGCGACTGGACCATGCAGCATCGCAATTTCTTCCGCGCCGTGGCGATGGAGAAAACCGTCATGTTCATCATCCTGATGCTGATCGTCGGGGTGGCCGCATTCAATATCGTCTCGACACTGGTCATGGCGGTCCAGGACAAGCGCTCAGACATCGCGATCCTGCGCACCCTTGGCGCGCGGCCGGCGACGGTGATGGGCATTTTCATCATCCAGGGCAGCCTGCTGGGCATTGTCGGCACGCTGATCGGCACCGGCGCGGGCGTCGCCCTGGCGCTGAATGTCGAGACGATCGTCCCGGCCATCGAGCAGCTCTTCAATGTCCAGTTCCTGTCCGGCGATATCTATCTGATCAGTGATCTGCCATCGGATCTGCGCGCTGGCGATGTCTGGCGGATCAGCCTCTCGGCGATCGGGCTGAGCCTGCTTGCCACGTTGTACCCGGCCTGGCGTGCCGCGCGCACCGCGCCGGCGGAGGCGCTGCGGCATGAGTGAGCGCGAAGCGGTGCTGGAATGCCGCGCGGTCGGCAAGGGATTCCACGAAGGGGGCCTGGATGTCGAGGTATTGCGGGGCCTCGACTTCCGCGTCGCCGCCGGCGAACAGATCGCCATCCTGGGGCGTTCGGGATCGGGCAAGAGCACACTGCTGCAGCTGCTTGGTGGGCTCGAGGACCCGGATGCCGGCGAGGTACGCATCGGCGGGCAGCCCGTGCACCGGCTGCGGGCCGCGGCGCGCGGGCGGCTGCGCAATCGGATGCTGGGCTTTGTCTATCAGTTTCATCACCTGCTCGGTGAGTTCACGGCACTCGAGAACGTGGCCATGCCGCTGCTCATCCGTGGCAGCGCGCTGGGTGAAGCGCGTGATTCGGCGGCGGCCATGCTCGAGTCAGTCGGCCTTGGTCATCGTCTGGGTCATAAGCCGGGCGAACTCTCCGGGGGCGAGCGTCAGCGGGTCGCCATCGCCCGGGCGCTGGTGACCCGACCGGCCTGTCTGCTTGCCGACGAGCCCACCGGCAACCTCGACAATCAGACCGCCGAGTCGGTCCTTGCGCTGTTCCAGTCCCTCAACCGCGCCCATGGCACCAGCGTCGTGCTGGTCACTCACGATCAGGACGTGGCGGCACGGATGGATCGGCGGATGAACCTCGCCGACGGTCGGCTCCAGCAGGTCTGAGCGGCGCTGATAATCTGGCGTCTGACCCTCATCGGGAGACAGGCGCATGCCGCGCAGCGTGGGCGATGGGCTGGGAGCGCTGCTCGCGGGATTGATTCTGGCCGTGATGCTGCCGGTGGGTATGGCCCCCGCGCTGGCGATAGCGATCGTCCTGCTGCCCTGTCTGGCTTTACCGGGTCGGGGCCAGCTGCCCGGCTGGCTGGCGCTTGGCGTACTGGTGGCACTGCTCAGTCAAGCCGCAGCGCTTGAGCGCCGCCCGGCGGTGGATCGCGCCGAGACCGTGAATGCGGTGGGTCGCGTGGTAAGCCTGCCGCAGGCGAGCGACGGGCGCCAGCGTTTTCTCCTGCGGCCTGAATCCGTCGCCGGCGTATCCCGGGGACTGCCGCGGCGCATCCGCATCAGCCTCTACGCCGATGAGCCGGCAATCGGGGCCGGTGAGCGCTGGGAGCTGCCGCTTCGTCTGCGTCGACCCCGCGGGTTCATGAACCCGGTGCGTTTCGATTACGAACAGTGGCTCGCCAGCGAGCATATCGACGCCACCGCCTATGTGACCGAGCCGGATCAGGCGCGGCGCCTCGCTCCCGGGCGCGGACTGGTGGCCTGGCGGGCCTGGATGGCCGCGCATCTGAGCGAGCTGGCTGCCACCCCCGGGCCCGGCGGGGCGCTGCTGCGTGGGCTTGTCGTGGGCGATCGGCGCGGATTCAGCGAGACCACCTGGGATGTCCTCCAGGCGACGGGGACCAGTCACCTGATGGCCATTTCCGGCCTGCACATCGGCCTGGTGGCGGGCTTTGGCTACTGGCTGGGCCGCTGGCTCTGGGCGTTGGCCCGGCTGCCCGGCGAGCGCCGCCTCACCGCCTCGCTGATCGGGGTGGGCGCGGCCCTCGGTTATGCCGCCATGGCAGGCTTCGCCCTGCCCACCCAGCGCGCCCTGATGATGCTCGCGGTGCTGGCGCTGGCGGCACTGCTCGGCCGCCGCGTCGGCGCGGGACGGCTGCTATTGATCGCCGCCACCGGTGTGGTGCTGATGGATCCGTCGGCGTTGCTGGGCGCGGGCTTCTGGCTGTCGTTCGTGGCGGTCGCGGTGATCATCCTCGTGGTCCGGGGACGACGCACCGGGGCGGTGAGTGGGCTGTGGCGCATCCAGCTGGCGCTGCTGATCGGCCTGGCGCCCCTATCGGGGCTTTTCTTTGGCAGCTGGAGTCCCGCCGGGCTGCTCGCCAACCTGCTGGTACTGCCGCTTTTCTCGCTGCTGATCGTCCCGCTCGCACTGCCCGCGGCGGTGATCAGTATCGGATTGCCTGGTCCGGGCGGTGCTGTGCTGCACGGGCTGGCCCGACTGCTGGATGCCCTGGTCGGGGCCGGCGAGGGACTGCTGGACGCCGGCCTCGGCCCATGGCCCCTCAATCCGGTTGATCTGCTGACCGGGCTCGGCCTGGCCACTGGCCTTGCCCTGTGGATGGTCCCCACGGGTCGGGCGCTGCGATTGCTGGGAGTCTGCCTGATCGGGGGCTTTTTCCTTGCGGGTCCCGAGCCGCCCGCTCCGGGGGCGGTGACGGTGGCCTGGCTGGAGGTGGGGCAGGGCAATGCCGCGGTGATCCACACCCGGCGTCATACCCTGGTGGTGGACACCGGACCGGCCTGGTCCGGGGGCAGCAATGCCGCCGCGTTTTCGCTGATTCCGTATCTCGAACAAAGGGGCATCGAGCGCATCGACCGGCTGATCGTCACGCATGCGGATCGCGACCACCGCGGCGGGGTCCCCGCGCTCAGACAGGCGGTGCGCATCGACCGGGTGGATGCCGGCGAGCCACTGGCCGAGTTCGCTGAGGTGCGGCGCTGCCGGCGCGGGCAGTCCTGGGCGCTCGATGGCGTGCGGTTCGAATACCTCTGGCCGGATGCGCCGGGTGATGCGAGCGGGAATGCCGCCTCCTGCGTGCTGCACATGCGTTCGGCCGGCGGCGATGTCCTGTTCACCGGCGACATCGATCAGGCCATTGAGCGGCGCATTGCGCCGCGCATCGATGCCCCGGTGGTCGCGCTCGAGACGCCCCACCACGGCAGTCGCACCGGCAGCAGTGCGGCACTGCTCGAGCGGGCGTCGCCGCGGCTCGCGGTCCTTGCCGCCGGCTACCGCAATGCCTACGGCATGCCTCACCCGGCGGTCATCCGCCGCCTGCGCTGTCGCGGCATACCGCTGCATGATACCGGTCGCCACGGCGCATTGACGCTCGAACTGCACCCGCAGCGCGCGCCCCGCTGGCGGGCGGCGCGGGGCCCCGGGCGGCGCCTGCTTCACGACTCACCCCGGCGGCGTCGCTTTCCGGATGACCCGTCAATCCATTACCATCCATTGCCTTATCGCTTGTTACCGATGGAGTCGCGCCAACCAACGTGTGGGAACTGATGCGTATCGGTGGTTGGGTGATGGTGCCCATCGTGGGCTGCTACATCCTGGCCATCGCCATTATGCTCGAGCGGGCGTGGATCCTGCGCGAGCCCCGGGTCGCGCCCGCGGATCTGGTCCCCGAGGTCTGGCGGCTGGTGGCCACTGACGCGCTGGGGCCGGTCAATCTGCGTCGACTGCGCGCCGGCTCGCCCCTCGGCCGGGTCATCGCCGCGGGGCTCACGCATGCCGGGCTTTCGCGGGCCGACCGGCTGGAGCGGATCGAGGAAACCGGGCGCGTCGAGGCCCTGCAGCTCGAACGCCACCTCACCACCCTTGGCACCATCGCCGCCGTCACGCCGCTGCTCGGTCTGCTGGGTACCGTGATCGGCATGATCGATGTTTTCGCCGGCATTGACGCCGAAGGGCTGAGTGACCACCGGGCGCTTGCCGGCGGTATCGGCGAGGCCCTGATCACCACCGGGGCAGGGTTGACCGTGGCCATCCCCACGGTGGCTGCCCATCGCTATCTGCGTGGCCGCGCCAACCGCCTGATCGTCGCCATCGAGCGGGAAGCCCTCAAACTGGCCGATGTCCTCGACCGCAACCCGATGCCGGCGGGAAAGGCATGAAGCTGCCCACCCGCGAGCCCGAAGCGCCCGAGATCAACCTCACGCCATTGATTGACGTGGTTTTTCTCATGCTGGTGTTTTTCATCATCACCACCACATTCAGCGAGCGCGACGCGCTGGACGTAACGCTCCCCACTGCGGAGACCGCCGAGCCCATGGAGACCGCCCCCGTTGAGATCGTCATCGACGCCGCGGGCGCCATCCAGGTCGACGGGGAGACCGTGGCCGGCGGCGCGGCGGCACTGCGCCGGGTACTGACCGAGGCGCGCCGCGGGCGCCCCGCCGAGGCCCGGCAGGTGCTGATCCGGGCCGATCATCGCGTTCCCCATGGGCAGGTGCTGACCGTGATGGACCAGGCCGGGCGGAACGGCTTTACCGAGGTGGGGATCGCCACCACCGGCACGGATGACGGGTCATGAGCGCGACGGGACCCGGCACTCAGTCGGCGAGCGGTCTGCAGATTTACCGCCGGCTGATCAGTTATGTGCTCATCCACTGGCGTGTCGCGGCACTGGCCGTTGTCGGCATGCTGATTACCGGCGCCAGCGAGGCGGGTTTTGCGTGGCTGATCAAGCCCATGCTCGACTCCGGCTTTGTCGAGCGTGATCCGGCGACGCTGCGGCTGATTCCGCTGGGGGTGCTGGGCATCTTCCTCGTGCGGGGCATCAGCAGTTTTGCCGCCCAGTACGGCACCGCCTGGGTGAGTCGACGGGTCATCGCGCAGTTGCGCGGCGAGGTGTTCGCCCGGCTGCTGACCCTGCCGCGCCGGTATTTCGATGATGTGTCCTCGGGGATGCTGCTGTCGCGGCTCACCTACAACGTCGAGCAGGTGGCCCAGGCCGGGACCAATGCCATGGTGATCATCATCCGTGACACCGCCACCGTGGTGTTCCTGCTCGCCTATATGGCCTGGCTCAGCGTCTCGTTGACCCTCACGTTCATGCTGCTCGGGCCGGTGGTCATCGGGGTCGTGCTCTACGTCAGCAAGCGCTTCCGGCGCCTCAGCCATACCATCCAGCAATCGGTGGGGAGCATCGCCTATGTGGCCGAGGAGGCCATCGAGGGCAGTGACGAGGTCCGCATGCACGGGGCGCAGGCGGTGGAGCGTGAGCGCTTCGAGGCGGCCAACCGCCGCAACACCGAGCAGTTCATGAAATTCGCCAGCACGCAGGCGTTGAGCACTCCGGTGGTCCAGTTCTGCGCGGCATTGGCGCTGTCCATCGTCGTCTGGCTGGCGACCCTCCAGGGCAGTGTGACCACGGTCAGTGTCGGCACATTCGTGTCCTTCATCACCGCCATGATGCTTTTGCTCCAGCCGCTCAAGCGGCTGACCCGCGTTCATGCCGAGATCCAGCGTGGCATCGCCGCCGGCGAGAGCATTTTCGAGATCATCGATGAACCCCCGGAGCCGGATACCGGCGGCTATGCGCCGGCCCGCGTTGAAGGCAGCCTGTGCTTTGACGATGTGAGCTTTCGTTATGCGAGCGGCGCTGACAGTGTCCTGGACGGCATCAACCTGGATATCCCGGCCGGTGAGACGGTGGCGATCGTCGGCCGATCGGGCAGCGGAAAGACCACGCTGGTCAATCTGCTGCCGCGTTTCTATCAGCCATCGGCCGGCGAGATCCGCCTGGATGGCGTATCCCTGAGCGATTATCGACTGGATGCGCTACGCCGGCAGCTGGCGCTGGTCGGTCAGCAGGTGGTGCTGTTCAACACCAGTGTCGCCGAGAATATCGCCTACGGTCAGGATCCCATGCCGTCGCGCGAATCCATCATGGCGGCGGCCGAGGCGGCCAATGCGCGGACGTTCATCGAAGCACTGCCGGCGGGATTCGATACGCTGATCGGCGCCGACGGCGTTCAGCTCTCCGGGGGACAGCGCCAGCGTCTGGCCATTGCCCGGGCGCTGCTCAAGGATGCCCCGGTGCTGATCCTCGACGAGGCCACCTCGGCGCTCGATTCGGAGTCGGAGCAGCATATCCAGTCGGCGCTGGAGCGCCTCATCCGTGGCCGCACCACGCTGGTGATCGCCCATCGCCTGTCGACCATCGAGCGCGCCGATCGGATCGTGGTGCTCGATGCAGGACGCGTCGTCGAGCAGGGGACCCATCGCGAGCTGATCGCCCGGGGCGGGCACTATGCCGCCCTGCATCGGCTGCAGTTCCGCCGCGAGACACCGCCGGCGGCCGATGACTAGGCAATGGCTGGCGTTCTGGTCGCGGACCGGGGGGCTGGCCACGCTGCTCCTTCCACTGGAGTGGCTGTTCCGTCAGGCGGCGGCCTGGCGGCGCCGGCGGCTGCAGCGCAATCCACCGTTCATCGCTGCGCCGGTGGTGGTGGTGGGCAACCTCATTGTGGGCGGTAGCGGCAAGACGCCGCTGGTGATCTGGCTGGTGGATCGGGCAGCGGCCCGTGGCTGGCGGCCCGGTGTGGTGATGCGCGGCTATGGGGGACACGTCAAGGGCATCGAGCGGGTCGGCCCCGAGACGGATCCCGAGCGGGTCGGGGATGAGGCCGTCCTCATCGCCCGGCGCACGGGTGTGCCGGTGATGGTGGGTCGCGATCGCCCCGCCGCCGCCCGGGCGCTGGTGAGCGGGGAGGACGTCGATCTGGTCATCAGCGATGACGGCCTGCAGCACTACCGGCTGGTGCGCGATGCCGAAGTGGCGGTGGTGGATGTCCGACGGGGGCAGGGCAATGGGCATTGCCTGCCGGCGGGGCCCTTACGCGAACCGCTCAGCCGGCTGCGCGAGGTGGACTGTGTCATCGGCCGGGGCGGCGCGGCCGGCCCCCACGGGGACCGCTTTGACCTGCTCGCCGATCCGCTGGAGCCGCTGGGCGAGACGGCCGGTGTGGCGCCGGTTGCCGGAGATCGCGTCCATGCGGTCGCGGGGATTGGCGAGCCTGAGCGGTTTTTCGAGAGCCTGCGCGAATCGGGGCTCGAGGTGATCCCTCATGCGTTTGGCGACCACCATCACTACCGTGCCGGGGATCTGCCTGACAGTCGCGGCTATCCCCTTGTGGTCACGCAGAAGGATGCGGTGAAACTGAGCGGCCTCGCGCCGGTCGGTAGCTGGCAGCTGCCGGTGAGCGCCCGGCCCGACGCCGCCAGTGCGGAACGTCTGGAAGGCCTGCTCGAGATTGCCCGGCGCCGGTTTGAGCAACGCAGGAGAACGCCATGAACGCTTTTACGGTCGTCATTCCGGCGCGCTATTCGTCCACGCGGCTGCCCGGTAAGCCATTGCTGCCGCTGGGCGGGCGGCCGGTCATCGAGCATGTCTGGCAGCGCGCCACGGAAAGCGGTGCGCGCCGCGTGATCATCGCCACTGACCACGCCGATATCGCCGGATGTGCCCGCGCACTGGGCGCGGAGTGCTGCCTGACGGACCCCGGCCATGCCAGCGGCACTGAGCGGATTGCCGAGGTGGTGGCGACCTGCGCACTGGACCCCGCGGAGATCGTGGTCAATCTGCAGGGCGACGAGCCTTTGATGCCGCCCGCGCTGCTGGCACAGGTCGCCCACACCCTGGCAGGCAACCCGGCGGCGTCCATGGCCACACTGGCAACGGCCCTCCACGACAGCGACGAACTGCATGACCCGCATGCGGTCAAGCTCGTGGCGGATCACAGCGGGCGGGCGCTTTACTTCAGCCGGGCGGCCATTCCCTGGGACCGCGAGGGCCAGGGGGACCGGCTGCGCCGAGTGGCGCGCCGGCATCTGGGGATCTATGCCTACCGCGCGGGGTTTCTGCGCGAGTATGCCGCACTGCCGGTCAGTGCCCTGGAGGGCATTGAGCACCTCGAACAACTGCGGGCGCTCGAGGCGGGCGTCCACATTCAGGTGGCCGACGCCGATGAGCCGCCGGGGCCGGGAATCGATACCGCCGCGGATCTGGCAATGGTCGAGGCCGTGATCGGTTCAACAGCAACAGGAGATCGCCAATGACGCGCCTGCTTTTTGTGTGCATGGGCAATATCTGCCGCTCACCGATCGCCGAGGGGATTGTCCGCGAACGCCTCCGCACGCGGGGACTGGCGGCGCACATCAGCACCGATTCCGCCGGCACCCACGACTACCACGTCGGCAGGGCACCGGACCGGCGCGCCCAGCGGCTGATGGCCGGGGAGGGGATCGACATCAGTGACTTGCGTGCCCGGCAGGTGGACGGATTCGATTTCGAGTTCTTTGACCACATCCTCGCCATGGACGAGGGCAACTACGCCTGGCTGCGGGCTGAGGCGCCCAGCGCCCATCGGGATAAGATCCAGCCAATGCTGAGCCATGCCGCGGCCCCGGGCGTGGACTGGGTGCCCGATCCCTATTATGGCGGCGAATCAGGCTTTCGCCGCGTCCATTCACTGATCGATGACGCGGCGAATGGCCTGATTGACGCGATCGCGGCGCGACCGGCCGACGACTAGTCGCCGGCGTTGTCGCCAGGCGAGGCCGCATCGGCCTCATTGGCGGGAAGCCGCGGACGCCCGGACCAGCGGCGCGGATCGTCCGTGCGCCCGGCGCCACCGGTTTCGACAGACGCGCCATTGCTCGGAGCCGATTCAGTTTCCTGGGCGTTGGTCTTGGCCTCGCCCTTGTCGGCCTTCCTGGATCGGGAGGCCGCCTTGGCCTTGGGCGCAGGCTTCTCCCCATCGCCCGGCGCGGCGGAGTCCGCTGTTTCAGTATCAGCACTATTCTCGGCGCCCGACCCCGTATCCTCAGCGCCTCCGCCGTTGCCGCCGTTACGACGCCGGCGGCGGCCGCCGCGGCGTCCCCGGCGGCTACGGGTGCTGCCACTGGCCGCCTCATTGGCGTCGCTGCCTTCCTCGCCATTGCCGTCGTTGCGCGCCTCGGTCTGCTCGGCACCGCCGGTCGCGGTGGATTCTGCCGCCGGCGTCTCATTCTTCGCGGCGGGTTTCGCCGCCGGCTTCGACGCGGACTTTTTCGCGGCCGGCTTGTCTTCGGCAGCCTTTTTCTTGCGGGTGTTGCGGGCAGGCTCAGAGGCGTCTGACTCAGTGCTTGCCGCACTTGTCCCGGCGCCGCGCGGGGTGGCGTCGTCGTCACTGCCGTTGCCCCCGCTGCGACTGCGTCGCTGACCGCCCCGACGGTTGCCGGAGGATGACTGACCCCCGCCGCCGCTGCGACGGCGTCGGCCATTGCCACTGCGGTTACGCTGCCCCGTCCCCTCGCTGGTTTCGGTCTCGTCCGACTCCGTGCTCCGGGTGCCCGCCGCGCTCCGGTTCGAGTCGGTTATGGGTGAGTGCCGTGTGCCGTCGTCATCACCACTGACCAGGCGTTTCAGCCAGCCGATCAGTCCGGGCGCACGCGGTGTGCCGGGCTCGGGCGTGGGGGCAACGGCGGCCGGTGTCGACTCGGCCGCGGGGCTCGCCGCCGGTGGTGCTTCAGCGGCGGGCTGCTGAGGGGTGGGTGCCGGGCGCCCGGCGCTGACCCCGCTGACGACGGGGCGTTCGGCGCGGGGCCGCTCGGCGGTGAGCAGCTCTTCGGCCCGGCTCGGGGCGGTGTCTTCGCTGCTCAGGTCGTAGCTGTTCTCCGCCGGCAGATCCTCGTCGGTGCGCACGCGCTGGAGTTCGTAGTGCGGCGTTTCGAGCGCCCGGTTGGGAATGAGGATGACGCCGATCCCGTTGCGCGTCTCGATGGTCTCGAGGATGCCGCGCTTTTCATTGAGCAGGAAGGTCGCCACGTCCACCGGAAGCTGGGCGACCACCTTGCCCGTCTTGTCCTTCATCGCCTCTTCTTCGATGATCCGCAGCACCGACAGGGCGAGGGATTCGACGCTGCGCACAGTGCCCTGGCCGCTGCAGCGACTGCAGACCTCGAGCGCCGCTTCACCCAGCGACGAGCGCAGTCGCTGGCGCGACATTTCCAGCAGGCCAAACCGCGAAATGCGCCCCAGTTGGACGCGGGCGCGGTCCTGCTTGACCGAATCACGGACCCGGTTTTCGACCTCGCGCTGGTTGCGGTTGGGGCCCATGTCGATGAAATCGATGACGATCAGACCGCCGAGATCCCGCAGCCGCAGCTGTCGGGCGATCTCGTCGGCGGCCTCCAGATTGGTCTTGAGCGCTGTTTCCTCGATGTCCGCACCCTTCGTGGCGCGCGCCGAGTTGATGTCGATGGAGATCAGCGCCTCGGTGTGGTCGATGACGATCACGCCCCCGCTGGGCAGGCGCACCTCGCGCTGGAAGGCCGACTCGATCTGGCTTTCGATCTGATAGCGGCTGAACAGCGGCACACGGTCGTCGTAGAACTTGAGCTTCTGCAGGTTATGGGGCATGACCTGCTCGACGAACTCGCGGGCCCGCTCGTAGACATCCCGATCGTCGATGAGGATCTCGCCGATATCGGCGCGCAGATAGTCGCGCAGGGCACGGATGATGACGTTGCTTTCCTGATAGATGAGGAATGGCGCCGCCCGGGTCTCCGCGGCCTTGCCCACCGCCGACCAGAGGTTACGCAGATAGTCCAGATCCCATTGCAGTTCTTCGGCGCTGCGGCCGACACCGGCGGTGCGCACGATCACCCCCATGCCGTCAGGGACTTCAAGCGCTTTCAAAGCATCCCGGATTTCGTTGCGCTCATTGCCCTCGATGCGCCGGGATACACCGCCCGCGCGGGGGTTGTTGGGCATCAGGACCAGGTAGCGGCCGGCGAGGCTGACGAACGTGGTCAGCGCGGCGCCCTTGGTGCCACGCTCCTCCTTTTCGACCTGCACCACGACTTCAAGGCCTTCGGCGATGACATCGGCGATGGAAACCTTGGCGGGATCAACGTCGCTGTCTCCAGAGAAGTACTCGCGCGCGATCTCCTTGAACGGCAGAAAGCCGTGGCGCTCGGCACCATATTGAACAAAGGCGGCCTCGAGGCTGGGCTCGACCCGGGTGATCCGGCCTTTGTAGATGTTGGCTTTTTTACGCTCCCGCGCAGGGGTCTCGATGTCGAGGTCGTAGAGGGACTGGCCGTCCACCAGCGCAACCCGCAGCTCTTCGGGCTGGGTTGCATTGACGAGCATTCTTTTCATGCGGTCTTAGTCTCCGGCGCCGGTCCGTGGCGTCCGCACACGCGTTACGCTGGCCGGCGCACCGCCAGAAAAATCTGGCGAGCGTCAACGGCAGGCAGCGGATTCGCAGGATCAAGAGACCCATCATGGGGCATCCATTATTGCGGGCGCCCGGGCAGGCGCGTTGTCAGTATTGATTGTTGGTTCCATCGAGCGCCAGTCCGCGACTCGCGCCCACTCAGCATTCGTTTCCGGCTGGCGGGGAGCGCACCGATTCGCGCCTCTCTCACCCGTGTCAGCTTTCGCACTATAGCAACCGAGCGGCAGGGCGTCCAAAAACCGGCGGGATCTGTGGCAATCTTGGCGTCTTTTCCACAGCGGAGACGCGGATTGCCCGGAGCAACGATTCACACGGTGGCGGCGGAACTGGCCGGCCAGCGCATCGATAATTTCCTGCTGCGTGAGCTCAAGGGCGTCCCGCGCACCCGCGTCTACCGGCTGCTGCGGCGGGGTGAAGTGCGCGTCAACGGCGGTCGCATCCGGCCCACTTATCGGCTCGCGGAAGGCGATCGGGTGCGACTGCCCCCGGTGCGCCAGGCAGCGGCGGGCGAGGCCATGGCGGCGTCGTCCGCCGTCATGGCGCGGCTGGAGTCGGCAATCATTCATGAAGACGACCGCCTGCTGATCATCGATAAACCGTCAGGGATGGCCGTGCATGGCGGCTCGGGCATCGCCTACGGCGTGGTCGAGGCACTGCGCCTGATGCGCCCGCGGGCGCCTTTCCTGGATCTCGCCCATCGGCTTGACCGGGATACCAGTGGCTGTCTGGTCCTGGCAAAACGACGCTCGGCGCTGCGGGCCCTGCACAGCGAGTTCCGCGACAACCGCGTCGACAAGCACTACCTGGCCCTGCTGCGGGGTCCATTGTCGCCGCCGCAACAGCGCATCGACGCCCCGCTGCGGGCGGAGGCCGGCAAGGGGGGCGAGCGGGTGATGCGCGTCCACCCAGCGGGTCAATCGGCGCGAACTGACGTCGCCCTGCTCGAGTCATATAACGGGTGGAGCCTGGTTCGGGCCACGCTCCACACCGGGCGTACCCATCAGATCCGCGCCCACGCCGCCTCCATCGGTCATCCGGTGGCGATGGATGCGCGCTACGGCGACGATCGGGCCGATCGGGGGCTCCGCACCCTCGGGCTCAGGCGGCTGTTTCTACACGCCGAGCACCTGGGCTTCGAGCTGCCCGGTCATGGCCGGATCGATGTGACGGCGCCGTTACCCGACGATCTACAGGCGCTGCTATCGCGCCTCGAGCACCAATAACCGGCCGGAAGGCCGTGATGAACGGGAGTGAACCGATGAGTGATGATGAGTCCTGGGCGCGTGAAACCCTTCGCGAGGTTGCCCTTGAAAGCGTCCGGGAGCGTCGGCGTACCCGCCGCTGGGGGATCTTCCTGCGAATCGTATTCCTGTTGATCATCGGCACGGCGGTTTTCTCGACTCTGGGCCCGCTGCTGGCGCTGGGAGAGTCCCAGCCCACCGGGCCCCATACCGCCGTGGTGCAGGTCAACGGACCGATCCTGGCCAGTCGCCCGGCGAATGCCGAGCGCCTCATCGAGGGTCTGGAGCGCGCTTTCGAGGCGGAGAACGCCGAGGGCGTCCTGCTGCAGATCAACAGCCCCGGCGGCTCGCCGGTGGCCTCGAGCCGCGTCTACCAGGCCATTGAACGGCTCCGCTCGGCTCACCCGGAGACACCGGTGCATGCGGTGGCCGGCGACATCATGGCCTCCGGTGCCTACTACATCGCCGCCGCGGCGGACGAGATCCATGTCAATGGCGCGTCACTGATCGGCTCCATCGGGGTGATCAATCGGGGGTTCGGTTTCTCAGAAGCCATCAATCGGCTGGGTATCGAGCGCCGTGTCTACACCGCCGGCGACGAGAAGGCCGGGCTGGATCCGTTCATGCCACCGGACTCTGATCAGATAGAGGAAATGCAGGGCATGCTCGACGCCATTCACGAGCAGTTCATCGAGGCGGTCGAGGCCGGCCGCGGCGATCGCCTGACTGGCGACCCGTCGTCCCTCTACTCGGGACGTATCTGGACCGGCGGCGAGGGCATCGAGATCGGGCTCGCGGACGCCTATGGCAGCCCCGAGAGTGTGGCCCGCTCGGTGATCGGTGCGCCCCGACGGGTCGACTACACGCCGCGCCGGCGGCTGCTCGACCGGGCGCTTGAGCAGGTCGGCAGCGCCATGGCCACCACCCTGAATCGCATGCAGGGCCCGACGCTGCGCCCCTGAATCAGGGGCGGATGATGCCGATCCGCCCGAGCAGCTGATTCAGCGCGATCAGCGGCAGGCCGATCAGGGCGTTGGGGTCGTCGGTGCGGATCGACTCGAACAGGCTGATTCCGAGCCCTTCGGCGCGGAATGCCCCGGCGCAGTCGAGCGGCTGATCGGTGTGCACATAGCGCTCGATGGCGGCGCGCGCCAGCCGGCGGAAGCGGACGTCCGTCGTCACGGCGTCGACTTCAATATGGCCGCTGGCGGGGTCATGGACCGCGACGGCGGTGGTCAGTGTCACTGGCTGGCCGGATGCGGCCAGCAGCTGATCGATGGCCCGCTCCACCGTGCCCGGCTTGCCGAGGATCTCCCCCCGACATTCGCTGCACTGATCCGAGCCGATGACCACGGCCCGGGGATGATCGGCGGCAACGGCCGCGGCCTTTTCCCGGGCCAGACGGCGGACGTAGGTCTCGGGGGTTTCCCCCGGGCGACGGGTCTCGTCGATATTCGGGGCAATCGTCATGAAATCGATCTGCAGACGGCGCAGCAGCTCGGCGCGATAGGGGGAGCTTGAGGCGAGGATGATGGAGGCCATGCGCGGATCCAGGGTTGAAGGTCGATGGAATATGGTCGATGACGGCGCGGGCGGACGCAAACTGTTGTAGGCCGGTGTCAGCGCTTTTTGACAGCTTCCCCATGGCCCCCTAACATTCAACGGTTATGCACGGGAATGGCTTACCGCATCGCGTCGACATCGCCCGTCTGGGCGAGGGCGAGCACTCGTGGGCCGGGGGGCTGGCGGGCTGTCCGCTGCCACGCATGGATGCCCTGGATGCCCGGGTGGGCGATGTCAGCGCCACGCTGACGCTGACCATCGATCGCGGGCGGCCCCGGCTTCAGGGCAACTGCTCAGCCGTGGTCACACTGGTCTGCGAGCGTTGTCTGGCGCCGGTCGCGCTGGACACGGCGGGGGCGTTCGATCTGGTCGTCGTCGATCGGATTGAAGAGGCGGATGGCTACGGGGCCGATCAGCCCGTGGTGGTGGCGCCCAAGGGGCAGCTCGACATCGCCGCGCTGATCGAAGACGAGCTGATACTGGCGCTGCCGGTGATCCCGACCCATGACGATGCGGACTGCGACGGCGGACAACGGCAGTTCGGACCGGCGGGCGAGGCCGCCCCCGCGCGCGACAACCCATTTCAGGCACTCGAATCACTCAAGCGGGACGATTCGGGTGAGGTACACTGACCGACTCAGCAACAGGCAGGATCAACAATGGCCGTACAGAAATCGAAAAAATCCCCTTCGCGCCGTGGCATGCGCCGCAGCCACCACGCCCTCGAAAACCCCACGCTCAGTGTGGAGCCGACGACCGGGGAAACCCATCGCCGTCATCACATCTCCGCCGACGGCTACTATCGTGGACGCAAGGTGACCACCGGCAAGGACGACTAGCCGGGTGAGCAGTGAACCCATCGGCCGCGTCGGCGCTGCGCTGACGCGGTCATTTCGTTATGGCGATGTGAAGCGGCACCCATGAGTGATACCTGTACCCTGGCCATCGACGCCATGGGCGGCGATCACGGCCCGGCGGTCACCCTGCCGGCGGCCGCCGCGATGCTGGGCCGTCACCCGTCGCTGTCGCTGATTCTGGTCGGGGATCAGGAGCGCCTTGAGTCCGCCGCCGCCTCGCTCGATCCGCCGGTCCGCCAGCGCCTGACCATCCAACCCGCCAGCCAGGTCGTCGACATGGACGAGTCGCCCTCCCAGGCACTGCGCTTCAAGCGCGACTCATCGATGCGGGTCGCCATTGATCTGGTGCGCAGCGGCGAGGCCGATGCCTGCGTCAGCGCCGGAAATACCGGCGCATTGATGGCTACCGCGCGTTATCGGCTGAAGACCCTGCCGGGCATCGACCGGCCGGCGATCTGCACGACCATTCCCTGCCGCGGGGGGCGGTTCCGGATGCTCGATCTGGGCGCCAACGTCGACTGCACCGCCGAGCACCTGTTCCAGTTCGCCGTCATGGGGTCGGTGCTTGTCGAAGCGGCCGGTGACAGCGACCATCCTCGCATCGGGTTGCTCAACCTGGGCGAGGAGGAGATCAAGGGCAATGATCAGGTCAAGCAGGCGGCCCAGCTGCTGCAGTCGAGCGGCCTCAACTACGTCGGTTACGTCGAGGGCGACCGCATGTTCCACAATGTCGCCGACCTGGTGGTCTGCGACGGTTTCACCGGCAACGTGGCGCTCAAGAGCAGCGAAGGGGTGGCGGCGATGATTTCGCAGTACCTGCGCGATGAGTTCCGGCGCAACGGCTTCACCCGCCTGGCGGGGCTTGTGGCGCTCCCGGTGCTCAAGGCCCTGCGCCGGCGCCTCGATCATCGCCAGTACAATGGCGCCAGTCTCCTGGGGCTGCGCGGTGTGGTGGTCAAAAGCCACGGCAGCGCCGATGCCTGGGCGTTCGAGCAGGCCATCGAGACCGGATTCATCGAGGCCTCCGAGGCCATCCCTCAGCGGATCGATGCGCGTCTCGGTGAGATCTTCGGCGCGGGTCCGACGCAATGAGCCATTCCCGGATCAGTGGTACCGGCGGTTACCTGCCCGAGCGGGTGGTGACCAATGCCGAACTCGAGACCCTGGTTGAGACCTCCGATCGCTGGATCGTCGAGCGCACGGGCATCGCCCAGCGCCACGTCGCCGCCCCCGATCAGATCTGCTCGGACCTGGCCGAGGCGGCGGCCCTCGAGGCGCTTGCCAATGCCGGTATCGGCGCCGACGCCATCGACCTGGTGCTGGTCGCCACCTCGACGCCGGATCATGTCTTCCCCAGTACCGCCTGCCGACTGATCGAGCGCCTCGGTATCGCCCCCGGCGCCATCGCCTTCGATCTGGGGGCCGCCTGCTCCGGGTTCGTCTACGGTCTGGATGTGGCCGACCGATTCATCCGCACAGGCGGTGCCCGCCGCGCGCTGGTGATCGGTGCCGAGGTGTTCTCGCGCATCCTCGACTGGTCCGACCGAAGCACCTGTGTGCTGTTCGGCGATGGCGCCGGAGCGGTGGTGCTCGAGGCCGGCGAGGCGCCGGGCATCCTCTCCACCCACCTGCATGCCGACGGACGGCAGACACCACTACTCAATGTGCCCTGGGGCGTCGCCCAGGGTTACGAGTCACTGCAGGGCAGTCATGGCAAGGTCAGTATGCGCGGTAATGAGGTGTTCCGCGTGGCGGTGCGCACCCTCGGCGCGCTGGTTGATGAAACGCTTGAGGCCAACGGGCTGGCCCGTGGGGATGTCGACTGGCTGGTGCCGCACCAGGCCAACATCCGCATCATGACAGCGACGGCGCGCAAGCTCGGACTGTCCACCGACCGGATGGTGAGCACCGTCGCCGAGCAGGGCAACACATCGGCGGCGTCGATCCCGCTCGCCCTGCACACGGCGGTGAGCGATGGCCGTATCCAGCGCGGTGATCTGCTGCTGCTTGAAGCCTTCGGGGCCGGTTTCACCTGGGGCTCCGCCCTGATCCGCTACTGAACGGAAATGACTATGCCGACGCGTACCGATCTTGCCTTCGTGTTTCCCGGTCAGGGCTCCCAATCGCTGGGGATGCTCGCGGACCTGGCCGAGCGCCATGCCGTCGTCCAGAAAACCTTCATCGAAGCCTCATCCGCCATGGGCGAAGACCTGTGGGCACTGGCCAGCGAGGGGCCCGAGACGCTGCTCAACCGCACCGACCATACCCAGCCGCTGATGCTCACGGCCGGCGTCGCGGTCTGGCGGGCGTG
The DNA here is from genome assembly GCF_009805925.1 of Spiribacter sp. SSL99. Lineage (NCBI taxonomy): Bacteria > Pseudomonadati > Pseudomonadota > Gammaproteobacteria > Chromatiales > Ectothiorhodospiraceae > Spiribacter > Spiribacter sp. SSL99. The sequence goes on from NZ_MAOM01000021.1 coordinate 50,813, forward strand.
GCGTGAGGGCGGCGGGGCGCTGCCGGCGCTGATGGCGGGGCACAGCCTGGGCGAATACACCGCGCTGGTCGCCGCTGGGGCGTTGGACTTTCCTGTCGCCGTTGAACTGGTGCGCGATCGTGGCCGCTACATGCAGGACGCCGTACCGGAGGGCGAGGGCGCAATGGCGGCGGTCCTGGGACTGGATGAGTCCACCCTCGCTGAGCTGTGTGAGCAGGCGGGCGATGGGGTGGTCGAGCCGGTCAACTACAACGCCCCGGGGCAGATCGTGATAGCCGGGCATCGCGCCGCGGTCGACCGCACCCTCGAGGCGGCCCGCGAGGCCGGGGCCAAACGGGCAGTGATGTTGCCGATGAGCGTGCCGGCACACTGCTCGCTGATGGCGCCCGCGGCTGAGCGACTCGCCGGGCGTCTGGCGGATGTGCCGGTCCATGCGCCGGCCATCCCGGTGGTTCACAATGTTGATCTGAGTCTGGGGACGGCGCCCGAGGCCATCCGCGAGCGTCTGGTCGAGCAGGTGCGCTCGCCGGTGCGCTGGACCGGCTGCATCGAGACGCTCGCCGGCCAGGGTATCGAGCAGGTGGTCGAGTGCGGGCCGGGACGGGTCCTCGCCGGGCTCAACCGCCGAATCGACCGCCGGATGGGCATTCAGGCGATCCACGATCCGGATTCGCTGGCCAAGGCACTGAACACACTGGAGCTGACATGAATCTGCAACTCGACGGCGAGATCGCCCTGGTGACCGGCGCCAGCCGCGGCATTGGGGCGGCGATCGCCGAACAGCTCGGCCGCAGCGGGGCGACGGTGATCGGCACCGCGACCCGCGAGGTGGGGGCCGACCGCATCAGCGCCCATCTCGAGACGTTGGGCATCGCCGGTCGCGGAGTGGCGCTTGACGTCCAGGATCGCGCGGCCATTGATGCCTGCGTGCGCGATATCGCCGCCAACGAGGGCACGCCCGGGATTCTGGTCAACAATGCCGGCATCACCCGCGACAACCTCGCCATGCGCCTGAGTGACGAGGACTGGGATCAGGTCATCGACACGAACCTCAGTGCGGTGTTCCGCGTCTCGCGGGCGGTGCTCCGCGGGATGATGAAGGCCCGCCGCGGGCGCATCATCAATATCGGCTCAGTGGTGGGGCTGATGGGCAATGCCGGTCAGACCAACTACGCCGCGGCCAAGGCGGGGCTGCTGGGCATGACCCGTTCGCTGGCCCGCGAGGTCGGGGCCCGCAATATCACGGTCAACGCCATCGCCCCCGGGTTCATCGAAACCGACATGACCGACGCGCTGGACGATGATCAGCGCGCGGCGCTGACCGCGCAGACACCCCTGCAGCGGCTGGGCCAGCCCGCGGATATCGCGGCGGCGGCCTGCTTTCTGGCATCCCCCGCCGGTGGCTATATCACCGGTGAAACCCTTAACGTCAACGGCGGGCTGCTGATGCCTTAGCCGGTTGCTGGCGCATTGTCACCGTATTCCATAGAATACGCCCCGGTTCGGGCCATAGCCCCACAATTGCAATCCGAGAGGTAGGAGCGAGATGAGTAGCATCGAGGAAAGAGTCAAGAAAATCGTGGTCGAGCAGCTCGGCGTCAAGGAAGAAGAAGTGACCGCCGAGGCGTCGTTCGTCGACGACCTGGGCGCGGATTCGCTCGACACCGTTGAGCTGGTGATGGCGCTCGAGGAAGAGTTCGAGTGCGAGATCCCGGACGAGGAAGCCGAGAAGATCACCACGGTCCGGCACGCGTTCGACTACATCAACCGTCACCTCGAAGAGTAACGGCAGGGGGTTCGCGGGTGATCGGACGCAGGGTCGTAGTCACCGGGCTGGGTATCGTGTCGCCGGTGGGCAACACCACTGACAGCGCCTGGCAGAGCATTCGTGAGGGGCGCAGCGGCATTCAGCCCATCCAGCGCTTTGATACGACGCCGTTCGCGGTTCGCTTCGGGGGCGAGGTGCGTGACTTTGACGTCACGCAGTACCTCAGTCGCAAGGAAGCCCGCAAGATGGACCCCTTCATCCATTACGGAATCGCTGCGGCGGTGGATGCGCTGCGGGATTCCGGGCTTACAATCGACTCGGAGAACGCCGACCGGGTGGGCGTCTCCGTGGGCTCCGGCATCGGTGGCATTCACTCCATCGAGGAAGGTCACAAGACCTATCTTGAATCCGGCCCGCGCCGGATATCGCCGTTTTTCATCCCCAGTGCGATCATCAACATGGTCTCGGGCAATCTGTCGATCCTGCTCGGCGCCAAGGGGCCCAACGTCGCGACAGTGACCGCCTGCACCAGTGCCACCCACAACATCGGCCAGAGCGCGCGCATGATCGCCTACGGGGATGCCGATGCGATGATCGCCGGTGGGGCCGAGTTCTCCACCACGCCCACCGGGCTGGGCGGTTTCGCGGCGGCCCGGGCACTGTCCACCCGCAATGACGATCCCCAGGGCGCCAGTCGGCCCTGGGATCAGGGCCGGGACGGCTTTGTGCTGGGCGACGGGGCGGCGGTGCTGATTCTCGAGGAATACGAGCAGGCACGCCAGCGAGGGGCGCCCATTTATGCCGAAATCGCCGGCTTTGGGATGAGCGGGGACGCCCATCACATGACCCTGCCCGCCGAGACGGGCGAGGGGGCGCAGCGCTGCATGGACCGGGCGCTGGAAGACGCCGGCATGAACCCGGATGAGATCCACTACGTCAACGCCCACGGCACCTCCACCCAGGCCGGCGACCGCGCCGAGCTGCGGGCGGTGCAGGGCACCTTCGGCGAGCACGCGCGGCGCCTGCCGGTGAGCTCCACCAAATCGATGACCGGGCATCTGCTGGGCGCCGCGGGTGGGGTCGAGGCGGTCTTCACGCTGCTCGCCATGCGCGACGGCATCCTGCCGCCCACCATCAATCTCGAAACACCGGACGAGGATCTCGACATGGACCTTGTCCCCAATGTCGCGCGTGACCAACCGATCCGGGCCGCCCTGTCCAATTCATTCGGTTTTGGTGGCACCAACGGGACGGTGATCTTTCGCGCGCTTGACGCGTGAACGCCGCCCGCGACGCCTGTCGGGTCAACGGCGAGCCGGGCACCGTTGCCGGCGTCGATGATCGCGGTCTGCGTTACGGGGATGGCGTCTTCGAGACTCTCGCCATCGTCGGGCATCAGCCACAGCTTTGGACACGGCATCTTGACCGGCTCGAGACCGGCTGCCGCCGACTCGGTCTGCCGGTTCCTTCCCGCGGGCGTTGGCAGGCCGATCTGGCAGCGCTGGCCCTGCCACGATTCGGCACGCTCCGACTGACCGTTACCCGGGGTGAAGGGGGGCGCGGCTATGCGCCGCCGACGGCGCCACAGACGACGACGATCACTCAATGCGGCGCGGTGCCCGAGCGCCCCGATGACTGGTGGCAGACGGGCGTCGCCGTGCGATTCTGTGAGACCCGGCTCGCGGTGCAGCCGGCGCTGGCCGGGATCAAGCACCTCAATCGGCTTGAGCAGGTCCTCGCGCGGGGCGAGTGGAGCGATCCGGGCATTGCCGAGGGCGTCATGGAGGCGATGGATGGACGCATCATCGAGGCGACCAGCAGCAATCTCATCATCGATCAGGGGGATCACCTCTGCGCGCCCGCTATCGATGACTGCGGCGTGGACGGTGTGATGCAAGCCTGGCTGCTCGATCGGGCGGCGGCCAGCGGCGCGTCGGTCAAGCGGACCGCCGTGCGGCGGGCGGATCTCTGGCAGGCGCGGGGCGTCATGCTGGTGAACAGCCTCATCGGCCTGTGGCCCGTACGGACACTGGCCGGTCACCCCCTCCCGCGCAGTCCCTGGGCGGATCGACTCCAGGATGAGCTGGTCCGCGCGGGCACGGCGCTGCTGCCGGCGGTGGTCAGATCATGAGCCGGCGGCGTGTGGGCTTGATCGCGGCGGCACTGATGGCGACGCTGGCGGTGGTCGTCGTGGTTGTGGTGACCAGCAGCGTTCGACACCTCGAGACCGCCCCCATGGTCCGCAGCGATGCGGCGCCCCTCACCGTTGAACGGGGCACCAGCTTTGCCCGGGTGGCCGATGAGCTGGCCGAGCGGGACCTCATCGACCATCCGCTGGCGCTGCGGCTTTACGCGCGCTGGCAGGATCTGGCCAATCGCATCCAGGCCGGGGAGTACGCCATCAGCGCCGGCCTGACCGCAGCCGGACTGGTCCAGCGCATGGTCCAGGGCAGGGTCATCGAGTACGAAATCACACTGGTTGAGGGCTGGCGCGTGGACGAAGTGCTCGCCGCCATCCGCCGCCACCCGCAGATCCGCCAGACACTGCCCGCCGGTGTCACCCATGCGGCGCTGATGAGCGCCATCGGTCGCCCCGGCGAGGCCGCGGAAGGCCGCTTCCTGCCCGAGACCTACCGCTTTCCGCGCGGCGAGACCGATGTCGAGATATTGCGACGCGCCAATCGGGATCTGGAATCGACCCTCGCATCGATCTGGGCGCAACGCGCGCAGCCAACGCCCCTGGACAGCCCCGATGAGCTGCTGACGCTTGCCTCGATCATTGAAAAGGAAACCGGACAGGCCGCGGAGCGTCGCCGCATTGCCGGTGTCTTCGTGCGTCGGCTGCGCCAGGGCATGCGCCTGCAGACGGACCCAACCGTGATCTACGGACTGGGCGAGCGATTCGACGGCGATCTCCTGCGGCGTCATCTGCGCACCGACAATCCGTATAACACCTACACCCGTCACGGTCTGCCGCCCACACCGATCGCCATCGCCGGACGCGCGGCCATCGAGGCGGCGGCGGATCCGGCCGCCGGCGACAGCCTGTATTTCGTCAGCCGCGGCGACGGCAGCCACGTCTTCTCGGACACCCTCGAGGCGCATAATCGGGCGGTGCGCCGCTACCAGCTCGGGGCGGGCGACTGACCCATGGACACGAGCCGCCTGATCACCGTCGAGGGGACCGAAGGTGCCGGCAAGAGCTCGGCACTGGCGATCATCCGCGATTGGGTGACCGCGCATGGGGGGGAGCCGGTGGTCACGCGGGAGCCCGGCGGGACCGCGCTGGGCGAGGAGCTGCGCGAGGTGCTGCTGGGCCATCGGGAGGCCGGGATGAGTGCCGAGGCGGAGGTGCTGTTGATGTTCGCCGCCCGCGCGGAGCATGTACGGACCGTCATCCAGCCGGCTCTGCAGGCCGGGCAGTGGGTGATCTGCGATCGATTCACCGATGCCAGTCTGGCCTATCAGGGCGGCGGGCGTGGTCTGGGCATCGAGCGGGTGAGGGCGCTGGCCGACTGGCTGCTCGGCGACCTGCAACCGGGACTGACCCTGTGGCTGGACCTGCCTGTGGCGACCGGACTGGCACGGGCGGCGGGGCGCAGTGCGCCCGACCGGTTCGAGTCCGAGCGCGCGCGGTTTTTTGAGGCGGTGCGGGCGGCCTATGCCGAGCTCGCGAACGCCGATCCCGGCCGCATCACTCGGGTTGATGCCACGCAATCGCTGGCCCGGGTGGGCGCGGCCATCGAGACCCTCCTCGACGAGCACTATGATGACTGAGCCCGCTGGCGTTGATGCCCATACGACTCGCCCCATGCCCTGGCAGCAGCGCGCCTGGGAGCGATTCGCGGCGAGCATCGAGGCCAATCGCGTGCCCCATGCCGTGCTGCTCGGTGGGCCGGCGGGGACCGGCAAACGGGCGCTGGGCGAAGCCATGGCGGCACGGCTGCTCTGCAGTCAGCCGGTGGACACCCGCGCCTGTGATGACTGCCGGGACTGCCGGCTGCGGCGGGCCGGCAGTCATCCCGACTATCAGATTGTCGAGCCCGCCGAGGGGGGCAGCGGCATCCTCAAGATCGAAGCCACCCGGGCGCTGACCGAATTCAGTCATCACACCAGTCAGCACAACCGCCGCCGGGTGGTGGTCCTGACCCCGGCCGAGGCGATGAACCGCCACGCGGCCAACGCGCTGCTCAAGACCCTCGAGGAACCGCCGGCTGGCATGGTGCTCATCCTGGTCAGCCATCAACCCGGGCGCCTGAGTGCGACCATCCGCAGCCGCTGCCAGTACGAGCGCCTCGGCATTCCGCCACAGGCAAGCGCCCGGGCTTGGTTGCAGGCGCAGGGCGTGAGCGCGCCGGAGGCATTGCTCGCATTGGCGGGCGGCAGCCCGCTCACCGCCCGCCAGCTGGCGGCCGAGAAGGGCATGCAGCGCTTCGAGGCGCTGGCCGCTGCGCTGGCTGCCGTCATCCAGGGGCACCAGAGTGCGGTGGCGGCCGCCACTGACTGGCGCCCGGTGGGCGCGCTCGAGACCACACGGCTCATGCAGCAGCTCGCCATTCAATTGATGCGTGGCGCGACCGATCCCCGTCAGCGGCTGAGTGGTCACCCGGCGCTCGAGGGGCTTCAAACGCTGCTCGACAGCGCACGTCTCGCCCGCATCCAGGGGGATCTCCTGCCACTGCGTGAAGCCGCCGAACAACCGCTCAGCCGCGAACTGTCCATCGAGGCCCTGTTCCTGACCTGGAGGCGACCATGATTGTGGATTCACATTGCCACTTCCATCTGCTCGAGCGACCGGAGAGCGCCGATGCCGCGCTGGCCGAGGCCCGGGCAGCGGGCGTGGATGCGTTCCTGAATGTGGCGGTCGCGGTGGAAGAACGCGACCGATTGACGGCCTTCAGCGAGCGCCATGATGATGTCTACACCTCGGTGGGGGTGCATCCCTGCGGCCGCGGCGAGGATCCGGATGCCCCGGCACTGGCCGCCATGGCCGATCATCCACGGGTGGTGGCGATCGGTGAGACGGGGCTCGATTATGGCGATGGCCCGGGGGACTACACCTGGCAGCAGGACCGGTTTCGCCGGCATATCGAGGCGGCGCGCCTGTCAGGCCGACCGATCATCGTCCACAGCCGCCAGGCGCCCGCGGATACGCTCGCCATTCTGCGTGAGAGCGGGGCGGAGACGGTGGGTGGCGTCATTCACTGCTTTGTCGAGGATGAAGCCACGGCCCGCGGGCTGCTTGATCTGGGGTTCTATCTCTCGCTATCGGGGATTCTGACCTTCCGGCGCGCGGAGTCGCTGCGCGCCACCGCCCGGGCACTGCCCATGGACCGACTGCTGGTGGAAACCGACTGCCCCTACCTGGCCCCGGTGCCGCACCGCGGCCAGGAGAACCGGCCCGCTTGGGTGCACTCAGTGATCGAATGCCTGGCCGAGCTCAAGGGCCTGTCGCCGGCGGCAGTGGCCGATCAGACCGCCGAGAACTTCTTCGCGTGCTTCACACGAGCTGCCCGATGATCCGAAAGCCCGCCAGATAGGTGCCCGCCGCCGAGCCGAGCGTTGCGAACAGAAACACCAGCAGCGTCCGCGCGACCCGGTTGCGCCACCAGCCGCGCCAGTCCGCCACCGCTTCGCGCAGCCCGCGAAAGTCCTCCACCCGCGGTCGGCGGCTCATCAGCTCAATCGCCGCGGCCACGAAACCCGCCCCGATGGTGGGGTTGAGCGATGTCAGCGGCGCGGCGACGAACGAGCCGATCACCGTAAACGGATGACCCCGGGCGAGGGCGGCGCCCAACGCGCAGAGGCTGCCATTGATCAGCACCCAGTCGCCGACCAGTTGCCAGCCCAGTTCGCTGCTGCGGCCAAAGCCGATGGCGAAGCCGGTGAGAATGATCGCCACCACGACCCAGGGCAGGACCTTGGGCCAGCGTGACCGGGGCGGGACCTGCTCGAGTCGTCGGGATTCCGCGGCCGGATCGTCGATGCCGTCACTGAGCGCCTGCTCGAGCCCGCTCAGATGGCCCGCGCCCACCACCACCAGGACCGAGCGGGGTGTCGTCTCCGCGGCCTGGATGTTGGCCAGCAGCTGCGCGGCCATGTACCGGTCGCGCTCGCTGATCAGCGGCTCGAACAGGCGCGCCGAGCCGGCCGCGAACTCGCTGAAGGTCGACTCCAGCATGTCGCCCTGTTTGAGTCGCTCGATGTCATCCGCGCTGACCTGATCGCGCGAGAGCAGACTGCCGATCAGACCCGTGAACAGCGACGGCCGCTGCCACCAGGGGACGTTGCGGTAAACCCGCTTGAGGGTCGTCCCGATATCGCGATCGATGCGCCAGACCGGCAGGCGGCGACGGCGGCCACCGTGAATGGCGGCCTCGAGCTCAGCGCCGGGGCGGATATCAAACTGATCGGCGAGACGCTGCTGATAGGCCCCCAACGCCAGACTCGCGATCACCATACCGGCCTTGCCGCTGCGCAGGATCTCAAACAGATCCATCTGCTCGACGGCCTGTGGGTCCATGAGGTTCTGATAGCGACTGTCGCAGAGTTCGACGGCGATCGTATCGTAGTCACCGCGGTCCACCTCGCGGCGCACATCCGCGATACTCTGTGGCGAGACATGGGCGGTCCCGAGCAGGGTGAAAGTCGTGCCGCCGACCCGCACGGTGCGGATCAGCGTGGTCTCGTCATTACTGGCCATGGGCGTCTCGGGCTGCATCGGCGGTGCATTATCGCGGGGTCGGCGGCCATTGGCCAGTCACGTCGGTCGGTCCTGCGGAGTTTGCGATGACCACGGCCCAGCGCTTAGACTTATCCGGACATACGCATACCAGCATATAAGGAACCTTCCCGCATGAGTGCTGATCCGCAGGCGACGCCGTCGGCGCCGGATATCCGCGAGGGCATGGGTTTTTTCGAGCGCTACCTGTCGGTCTGGGTGGCGCTCGCGATCGCCGCGGGCGTGGCCCTCGGCCAGCTCGCACCCGCGCTGCCGGCCACGCTGTCGCAGTTCGAATACGCCCAGGTCTCGATCCCCATCGCAGTGCTGATCTGGGCGATGATCTTTCCCATGATGGTGCAGATCGATTTTTCGTCGATCCTGGGCGTGCGGCGCCAACCGCGCGGGTTGATCATCACCACCACCGTCAACTGGCTGATCAAACCGTTCAGCATGTTCCTGATTGCCGGTCTTTTTCTGCTGGTCCTGTTCGAGCCGTTCATTGCCGCGGAGCGCGCCCGGGAGTATCTGGCGGGAGCCATCCTGCTGGGCGCCGCACCGTGCACGGCGATGGTGTTCGTCTGGAGCTACCTGACCCGCGGGGACCCGGCCTATACGCTCGTGCAGGTCTCACTCAACGATCTGATCATGCTGGTGGCGTTCGCACCCATCGTGATGCTGCTACTGGGTCTTTCAAGCATCGAGGTGCCCTGGGCGACGATGCTGCTGTCGGTGCTGATGTACATCGTCATCCCGCTGGCCGCCGGCTACCTGACCCGGGTGATGGTGATCCGGCGGCGGGGCCAGGCCTGGTTTGATGAGACATTCATGCGCCGGCTCGCGCCGGTCACACCCATCGGTCTGATCGCCACGCTGGTGCTGCTGTTCGCCTTCCAGGGTGAAGTCATCCTCCAGAACCCCCTGCATATCGCCCTGATCGCCGTCCCGCTGATCGTCCAGACCGTGCTGATTTTCGCCATCGCCTATCTGTGGGCGCAGCGCTGGGGTGTGCCGCATGCCATCGCCGCACCGGGGGCGATGATCGGCGCGAGCAATTTCTTTGAACTGGCGGTGGCCGCCGCCATTGGCCTGTTCGGCGTCCACTCGGGGGCGGCGCTCGCGACCGTCGTCGGGGTGCTTGTCGAGGTGCCGCTGATGCTGGCGCTGGTCAGGGTCGCCAACCGGACCCGGCCGATGTTCGAGCGCGCGGCGCCCGCCACGGCGACGTCCTAGGGAATGGACTCGGCAGGCGTTCGCATCGACCCGCGCGCCCGGCGCTGGCTGACGGGGCACGGCGGCGCCGTCACGCTCCGGTCCGCGCCGCGGCATGGTTGCTGCGGTGGCACGGCACGGTTGCCGGTGGCCGAACCCGGGCCACCGGCAGCGGCCGACGCCGACGCTTACCGCCTGAAGACGGTGGACGGGATCCAAGTTTACCTCGCAGTGCCCCTCGCGGAGGGCGTGCAAACGCTCACGGTGCGCCTCGAGGGTCTGCTCGGCTGGCACCGGTTGTTCGTCGAAACACCGGATGCCGGCGGCCAACCGCCGGACGATCAATCGATGTAGAAGTCGGGCAGGCTCGCGCTGATCCGCTCGATCACCTCGTTGCGTCGCGCGGTATCGCGGAAGGCCGCATTCAGCGATGACCATTCCGGATGACGGCGCGCCTCACGCAACAGGTCCACCCGCTCGCTGTTCTCGAAAAGCGCCGACTGCGCCCCGGCGAGCGTATCGGTGGTGGCATGCCCGCGGTGGTTGAGGGCGCTGATCAGATGCAGCTGGCGGGCGGTGAGCCGCTCGAGTGTCTCATCACTCACGCAGACCGGCTGCTGACCGTAGGACCGTCGCCATAACGGCGGGCCAAAGGCCACGGCCGCGCCGACCCCGGTGCCCACCAGCAGCCCCAGCAACAGCCCGGTCCGGGTGCCCATCAGGCCGGTGGCGAGCCCCAGGGCGCCACCCAGTACCACGCCAATACCCGCGTAGATGGCGGTCTGGCGGGCGTAGCGCTTGAGCGAGTCGGCATTGAAGACATCATCCGGCCAGTAACCACTCGCCAGTGGCCAGTCCTGATCCTCATAGTCCTCGTCGGCGAACGCGTAGAGACCCAGCAGCGTTTCGCTGCAGACCTGTTCGCGGGCCCGAATGGCCTCGCGGAGGGCCTCCAGCGAGGGGTCCGGGCCGTTGGGGTCAGTGGGCTGGATGGCCCGCTGGGCCGCGGCGGCATCCACCAACAGGGTGGCGATGGTCTCGCGGGCGGCGGCCCGGCAATGGGCTTCCTCGCTCTCACGGTGGGCGATCCAGGCCTCGATCGTCGCTTCAAAATCATTGAGTTGGCTCGCAATCTTACGGTAGAGCTGTAACTCGGTTTCGAAGCTCCGCACCCGCGCATCAAAAGCGACGACGGTGTGCAGCGTCACGCGGGCGAGGGCGTCGCGCCATTCCGACTCACGGCTGTCATCCGCCGCCACGAAGTTGAGCACGGCGATGATCGGGCGGGCGCTGGCGGCGAGGACCGCGAGCTCGTCCTTGTACTTCTCGAGCACGGGTTCGCGGACGTCAATGACGTAGAGCAGGCCATCGCAGCTCAGGGTCAGCTCGAGGACCCGGGTTTCCTCGGGAAACCGACGGGCGATATCGGCATCGTCGAGTAGCCGGCGCAGGGCGGCCGGCCCGTCATGGCGCTCGGTGCTGGATTCATCGAGATGCTCGAGCAGCGCCGGCGCGTTCTCCAGACCTGGCGAATCCCACAGCCGCAGGCGGGTGGCGTCGCCATCATCCAGCGTTGCCGCCGACACCCGGCGGGTGGTGCCACCGCGATCCTCGACCTCGCCGAAATTGCGGTTACGCGTGAGCGTGCGCACCAGTGAGGTCTTGCCGGCGTTGGTGTGCCCGACGATTCCGATGTCGAGGGGGGCGGCGTCGGTCATGAGGCCTCCGCGTCATGGGTCCATTGGCGAATGGAGGCAATCGCCGCCGGATCCGGTTGATGATGATCGAATACGACACAATCGGCGCCGATGGAATCAGCGAGCCGGTGCCAGTCGGCGATACGGGCGTCGGGATCGCCGCCGCGCTCCAGAAGCGCAAGGCGGTCGTGCAGCACAAGAATGAGCGGCGCGCCGGCGGTCTCGGCCATGTCGCCGAGGATCTGCGCCGTGCCGGTGTCGGGCGTGCGCAGCACCGAGCAGGTGGCGAGCAGCCCGGGCGGCGGGTGCGGGCGCTCACGCAACACCGAGGCGAGGGCGCGGCGCTCGGATCGGGTATCCACCGATCCCAGCACCGCGGCGTCGAGATCGGGCACGGCGGCCTGAAGATCATCGGCGGTGCGCTCAGCGGCGAACACCCGCACTGGGCCGCTGGCGGTTTCATCGGCCTGACGCGGGGCGCGCGGCAGGGTCGCCATCGGCGCCTCGGACTGATTGGCCGGGACCGAGCCGGCATGCACCCGGTCGCGCAGCTGCAGGTAGCCCGGCAGCGTGACATCCAGCGTCATGCGCTGACTGTGATAGCCCGCGACAGCGGTGTAGCCCAGCATCAGGAGCAGCCGCGGCAGCGCCGCGTAGAGCGAGACCTGGGTGGTCGGTGCCAGCCCGGAGCCGGCGCTGAGTAAAGTCGCGACCGCCGCGCCCGTGTAAGCGAGCCATGTCGCATGCACCGCTGCCGCCAGGCACGCCTGACCGCCACGCGTTCGCAGCAGATAGACCCCGGCACGGGTCACATCCGCCGCCAGATCACCGCGCAGCCATCGTGGACCAAGGGATTCAAGGGCGATGCGCGCAACAGCCCCCGCAAGACCGCCGTTAAGGCCCCGTAGGCGACGAACGGTCGTCGCCGCAAGCCACCCCAGCAGGGCAAGGGTGGGAAGACCCACAAGCGCCAGCTGGGCCGTCTGGGTGTCGATGCCTTCCGGCTGGAGAGTGGATCGGGCAACCAGCATCCCCGCGAAGGCGGCGCCGATGATCACCAGGCTGACGGCGCCAGCGGCGCCAAGCTGCAGGCGCCGGACATCCGCGGCGGCACCCGATGCAAGCGGCAGTGTCGACGCGCGGGCCGCCAGCTGATCGGTCATTGCGCCATGGGTCGAGCGTGCCACGGCGTTGGCCGTTTCATCATCGCGGCGGCGACCGTGCTGCTGCTCATGAAGTCGCACTGATTCGGTGAGCAGCCATTCGTGAAAATTGAGCGCCATAGCAGTACAGGTTAACAAGGTCGGGGCCGGCTCAGAAGCGGGCGGGGTTTTATCCCAGCCAACCGTAAGTGCGCATAATATATATTATGTTAAATGTAAGACGTCACCGTAGCGGTTCAGCCCCCGTGTGACCGCCACTTTCAACCGCCGACCACCTGATCCCAGTGCTCCCGGATGTCCCACTCCCGTTCGCTGAAACGCTCGCCCGGCAGCACCAGAACCGCCGCCATGAACGTGGCCACCTGCGCGGGCGCCGTCAGAGCATCGTTGGCCTTGAGCGCGCGAAAGTTCTCCACTGCCGGAAAGTCCTCGACGGACTGCGAGCGGATCAGCGACTGCATCGGCGTATCCACCACGCCCGGGCGCAGACTCCCGACATGCACCGCGGCGTTGCCCATCTCAGCCTTGAGCACCTGATAGGCCATATGCAGCGCGGCCTTGCTGATGCAGTACGCGCCCCAACCCGGCATGGCCCGGTGCGCGGCGCCTGATGACACGTGCAGGATGCGGCCGTTATTGGCCATTCGCCCCCGCAACGCCCGGCTGAGCGCAATCGGGGCTTCCAGATTGATGGCCAGATGGCTGCGGAGCGCCTCGGCCGACTGCTCAAGCAGCGGTCCCACCGGCGCGAGGACCCCGGCGTTATGAACCAGCGCGCGGATCGGCTGATCACCCAGCGCCTCGATGATTGCCGCGCGGCCGGCATCACTGGCCACATTCGCCGGCACAGCGCGGACCAGCGGATATTCATCCGCCAATGCCTGCAGCGGCGCCTCGCGACGGCCGATGGCAAGCACCGGTTGCGCCCGGTCCGCGTAATGAATGGCCAGCGCCCGGCCGATCCCCGTGCCGGCGCCCGTGATCACGACAACGCCTTCGGGCATGTTGTCTCCTTTTCGGCTCATGTCACACACCGTATGGGCGCACCGGCCATCCAGGCACGCAGGTTCTCGATACTCTGCTCGACGATCCGCTGACGGGCGCGGCGGCTGCCCCACGCGCTGTGCGGCGTGATGATCAGGTTCGGCAGCCCTGGCGCGAGCAACGGATTGCCATTGGCCGGTGGTTCAGCGGACAGAACGTCCAGCCCTGCCCCGCCGATCGCGCCCGTGCGCAGCGCATGCACCAGTGCCGGCTCGTCAATCAGCCCACCGCGGGCGGTATTGATCAGAAGTGCGGTGGATTTCATGCGCTCGAGGACGCGGGCGTCGATCATCTGATGGGTGGCGTCAGTCAGCGGACAGTGCAGCGTCAGGATATCGGCGCACTCGACCCCCGCCTCGAACGACAGCCGGCCCGGGCGCGGGTCCTCGACGCCCGGGCGTTCGGCGAGCTGGACGGTCATGCCCAGGGCTTCGGCCTTATGGGCCACCGCCGCCCCCAGATCGCCATAACCCACCACCACCAGCGTCTGCCCGGCAAGCTCGCGGATCGGGTAGTCAAGCAGGCAGAAGTCCGGCGACTGGGCCCAGCGTCCGCGCTGGACGGCCTGGTGGTAGTCCACCAGCCGGGTGGATAGCGCCAGCATGAGTGTGATCGCGTGCTGGCTCACCGCTTCGGTGCCATAACCGCGGCAATGGGTCACGGTGACGCCGCGGGCCCGGGCGGCCTCGACGTCGATGTTGTTCACGCCGGTCGCCACCACATTGATCAGCGCAAGCTGCGGGCAGGCATCCAACGTAGGCGCACCGATCACACACTTGTTGGTGATGGCGATGCGCGCCTCACCGATGGTCTCACTGACCGCATCGGGCGCGGTACGGCCGACCGGGCGCCAGGCGTCGCTGAGGTCCGCCAGGGCACTCAGATCGAGGTCGCCGCGATCCAGCGTATCCCGGTCGAGGAAGACCGTTTCGCTCATGACCGCCCCAACCCGCCGGCTTTTATGCACAGATCGCCGGGGCCGTCAAAGCCGATTGCAAACGGCTGGGCAAGACGGGAGGTTGCGGGATTGTGACGAGACGGATTCATCGGTTTATCCGGTAACTTACTGATATCAATGGAAAATGCAGTACTGGTGAATATTCAATCAATTTGTCGTGACACCGCATCTTACAAGGGGTTCCGACCGCTTATCGCGAAATCATCCACAGTCTTATCCACAGGTACTGTGGAAAACCGTCACGGGCTCAGCGCATGAGCCGACGCTGCGGTTTGATGGGCAATCGCCCCCGCCAGTAGGTGATCATGAGAAAGCCGAACGCCATGCCCCCAAGGTGCGCGAAATGCGCCACACCCGACATCGATCCGGTGACGCCGGCGTAGAGTTCGAACGCCCCATAAAACAGGACAAAGTACTTCGCCTTGATGGGGATGGGCGGGAACAGCAGCATCAACTGCTGCTCCGGGAACATCATGGCAAAACCGAGGAGGATGCCGAACACCGCGCCGGAGGCGCCGATGGTCGGATAGAGGTTGCCTGAGTCGGCCGCCAGCGTCGCGACCACCAGCTGAATCAGCCCCGCGCCGACCAGGCACACCAGATAGAACCCGAGAAACGGCCGCGATCCCCAGAAGCGCTCGAGGCTGGTCCCGAACATCCACAGCGCGAACATGTTCACGAACAGATGCAGCAGACCGCCATGCAGAAAGCCATAGGTCACGAGCTGCCAGATCTGAAAGCCGGGTACGCCGCCGACGTACTGCGCACTGAGCGCCTCGGTGCCGAGCGGCCACAGGCCGAGCCCGGCGATCATTCCCGGCCCGAACAGCATGGTCGCGAGAAAACCGACGCCATTGGCGACGAGCATCGACAGTACAACCGGGTTATCATTGAAATTTGTGGGTCCCATGGCGCAAGGATACGTCGAGCGCCGGGGCCGACGCCACTTGCTTGTGACGCCGCTCGGCGCTAGCGTGCGCGCAGCTGCAGAAAAGGCCTCCGTCCAGCATGGTCAGTCAAACCGGCATCACCACGCACACCCTCCGGGATACCCTGCTCAAAGAGGCGCACGCGCGGCCGTTCGAGAGCCTGGAGGCCCCCCTTCGCGTCTCACACCTGCTGATGCACACCGGCACCAGCGGCCGCAGCGAGGAAGTCGCCCACCTCACCGCACTCTGCGAGCGACTGCGGATCGACCCACCGGATGCCGAAGCGGGCCACTTCACCCTGGAAGCCCGGGGCTTTCGCCTGCGCTGGGAGCGGCACACCGAGTTTTCCACCTACACCATCTTTGTAAGCGGTGCGGAGTCCGAGCCATTCGCCGAGCCGGCGAGCACACAGCTGCCCACCCAGTGGCTGCCGCAACTGCCCGGCGAGCTGCTGGCGGCGACCCACGTCATCCTGGTGGGCGCCAATGGGGTGTCCACGGATATCGATTCGCTGGGGCGATACTTTCAGGCGGACAGCCTTGCCGGCAGTTACTGCAGTGGCGGTGCCGCATCGGTATGGACCGATTTCATGGCCGATCGCGACGGTTTTCTGCGCTTTCTGGTGGTCGACGAAAGCCTCAACCCCATGCAGGCCGGGCGGCTTGTCCAGCGCCTGCTCGAGCTGGAAACCTACCGTTTCATGGCGCTGCTCGGCTTCCCGCTGGCGCGGGAGCTCTCCCCGGAGATCACCGAGATGGAGACCCAGCTCGGGACGCTGATGGATCAGCTATCCGATGTCTCGGATCTGGCGGACGAACGCGACCTGCTGTCGGCCCTGTCGGATCTCTCCGCGCGGGTCGAGCGGCTCATGGCCCGGACCAATTTCCGCTTCAGCGCGACGGCGGCCTACGGCACGCTGGTCAGACGCCGTCTGCAGGTCCTGCGCGAGCAGCGCATCGAAGGGGTCAGCACCCTCGATGAGTTCATGGAGCGCCGCCTGGCGCCCGCCCTGGATACGTGTGTGCACATCGGCGATCGCCTTGAGCGCATTTCCAAGCGGGTCAGCCGCGGTGCCAATCTGCTGCGAACCCGGGTGGATGTGGCGCTGGAAGCGCAGAACCGGGATCTGCTGGAGTCAATGAACCGACGCGCCCGGCTGCAATTGCGCCTCCAGGAGACCGTCGAGGGGCTCTCGGTGGTCATCCTCAGCTACTACACGGTGTCATTGATCAACTACGCCTTCGACGGGCTGGCCGGGGCCGGCATTCTCGCCAACGGGCGCATCGCCACGGCCGTGGCCATTCCCATCGTGATTGCCCTGGTGGCCTTCGGGATCCGGCGCTCCCGGGGCCGTATCCTGCGCGATGATGCCGACGCGGGCTGAATGGCGGGCAGCCATCCGGCGCCGCTGGCCACTGCTATGGCGGGCGATGGTGGCCGTCCTGATCCTGATCGGCGTGGCGGTTGCCTGGCAGATCGGCGATCTCAGCGCCTACACCCAACTCGATCAACTGCTGCGCCTGGGCGCCGAGCTGCGCGCCCAGCCGTGGGCGATCCCCGCCATTCTGCTGTTATACATCGCCGCTGGCGTCGCCTTTGTGCCGTTGACCGTCATGGTGGTCGCAACGATCGTCATCTACGGGCCCTGGGGCGGATTTTCCCTGGCAACGGCGGGCACCCTGTCGACGGCGCTTTTCAGCTACCTGCTGGGGCATCTGCTGGGCGCCGAGCCCATGCGGCGGCTGGGCGGGCGTACGCTCCGGCGCCTCAACGCGCAGGCAGGCCAGCACGGCACCATGATCGTGACGGCCCTGCGCGTACTGCCGGTGGCGCACTTCCATGCCGTCAGCCTGGTGGCCGGGGCCTCGTCCATCCGCTTCGGGGCGTATCTGAATGGGACACTGATCGGTACCGTCCCGGGCATTGCCGCCATCGCCGCGGTGGGCAATCAGACCAAGCGGTTTCTGCTCGACCCGGACCTCACCGGTCTGATCGTACTGGCGGGGCTTGGCGTGCTCACGCTGGCGATGTTTGCGATGATCCGACGGTGGATGCGCCGCTATGCCCGAACGGGCGATAATCACGATAATCTTTAGACTTGCCCCAAAAGGAGGATTGAGACCATGGATCGAATCGGACAGATGCAACACACCATCGAGCGGTTGACCCGCCCCGGACGCGGCATTCTGGCGGCGGATGAAAGCTACCCCACCATCACAAAGCGACTGTCCGATTTCGGCATCGAGTCCACCGAAGAGACCCGACGGTTCTACCGCAGCCTGCTCGCCACCACCCCGGGCATCGGCGAGTACGTCGGCGGCATCATCTTTTTCGAGGAAACCCTCGGTCAGCGCACCGATGAGGGCCAGCTCATCCCCGCCGCCTGCGAGGCGCAGGACATCGTCCCCGGGATCAAGGTCGATAAGGGCGCGGTTGAACTCGCCGGCAGCGATGGCGAGAAAGTGACCCAGGGCCTGGATAACCTAGGCGACCGACTGGATGGCTATGTCGAACAGGGGGCGCTTTTCACCAAGTGGCGCAACCTCTATCAGATCACGCCGGAGCTGCCGAGCCGCCAGGCCCTCGAGGCGAATGCCGAGGTGCTGGCCCGCTATGCCGCCATCGCCCAGTCGCGCGGGATGGTGCCGATCGTCGAGCCCGAGGTACTGATGGACGGTGACCATGACCTGGCACGCTGTGCGGCGGTCACCGAGGCCGCCCAGGCCATGCTGTTCGAGGCGCTGCGCCGTCATCGCGTGCTGCTCGAAGCCATCATCCTCAAGCCCAATATGGTCCTGCCGGGCAAGGGTCAGCCACGCCCGGCGGTGGAGACCTGCGCCGAGGAGACTCTGCGGGTGCTGCGACGGACCGTGCCGGCGGCGGTGCCGAGTATCAACTTCCTCTCCGGCGGGCAGACCAGCGAAGAGGCAACCGCCCATCTCAATGCGATGAATCAGGCCGAGGGGCCCAAACCCTGGGTGATGAGTTTTTCGTTCAGCCGTGCCCTGCAGAACCCGGTCCAGGCCGCCTGGGCGGGCATCGCACAGAATAAGGAGGCCGCCCAGCAGGCCTTCCTGCACCGCGCCAGGCTCAATTCACTGGCGCGGGAGGGCCGCTATTCCGCCTCCATGGAGACCGATCAGGCCTGAGGCGGGTAGCCACCCTGAGCCCACAAAAAAGGCGGGTGCCCTGCGGGGCCCCGCCTTTTTCAGTGCCGGATCGTCGCCGGCTCAGCGGATCAGGACAAAGAATGCCCCGTTATTGCGGCGGACATTGAGCAGCAGCCGCTCGCTGCCCTCGACCTGCGCGCGGAATGCAGCCATGGAATCCACGGCCTCACGGTTGACCGATGTGATGACATCGCCCGGCTGCAGGTACTCCGCGGCGCGGCTGCCCTGGGCGACGTCGGTCACCAGCACGCCCTCGACCTGACCGAACAGCGGCGAGCGCTCGTCAAGCTCGCTGAATGTGGCACCGGCCAGACCCGGGTGCAGCGCATCGGCACTCACCTCCCCCGACTGGGGATCCGCCACCGTGGCCGTGGTGGTCTGCGTTTCCCCGTCGCGGACGTAGGTCATGCTGACCGCATCACCGATCCTGAGCAGCCCAATCGCGTTGGCCATGGCATTGGCATCGGGGATGCTCGTGCCGTTCACCTCAACGACAATGTCGCCGGCCTGCAGGCCTGCCTCGGCAGCAGGCGAATTGGGGGTCACCTGGCTGATCAGGGCACCGTCGTTGCGGTCGATATCAAAGGCCTCGGCCATCTCGGCGGTCAGATCCTGGACGCGCACGCCCAGAATGCCGCGCCGTACCTCGCCATATTCAATGATCTGGTCCATGACCTGACGGGCCATGTTCATGGGCACGGCGAAGCCGATGCCGATATTGCCGCCGCTGCGCGAGAGAATCGCGGTATTGATCCCCACCAGCTCGCCGCGCAGATTGATCAGCGCACCGCCGGAGTTGCCCGGATTGATGGACGCATCGGTCTGGATGAAGCTCTGCAGGCGCGCCCCGTTGTTGCCCGGCAG
This sequence comes from Spiribacter sp. SSL99, assembly GCF_009805925.1. Classification (NCBI taxonomy): domain Bacteria; kingdom Pseudomonadati; phylum Pseudomonadota; class Gammaproteobacteria; order Chromatiales; family Ectothiorhodospiraceae; genus Spiribacter; species Spiribacter sp. SSL99. The sequence continues at coordinate 70,339 of NZ_MAOM01000021.1, forward strand.
CGTTCGGTCAAGGCCACTTACCACACCGGTGGTCACGGTGTGATCAAGGCCGAAGGGGTTGCCGATGGCCATGGTGTAGTCGCCCACCCGCAGGCTGTCCGAGTCCGCCATGGGCAGCGCGGTCAACTCCTCCGCGTCGATCTGCAGCACGGCGATATCCGTCTCCGGGTCAGAGCCGACGATTTCCGCCGACAGCTCGCGGCCGTCATTGAACGCCACGGTAATCTCATCGGCCTGGGCGATCACATGATGGTTGGTCAGCACATAGCCCTGATCGGCATTGACCACCACACCCGAGCCCAGCGACTGCACTTCGCGCTGGCGCGGCTGTTCGGGGGCGTCAAAGAACCGCCGGAAGAATGGGTCGTTGAGAAGCGGGTTGGATTCGGCCTCGACCGTGCCGGAGGTGGCGATGTTCACCACCGCCGGCGAGACCTCCTCGACCAGAGGCGCGAGGCTTGGCGTGTTGCCGTTCTCATCGATAATCTGTGTCTGGCCGGCCATTGGCAGCGCCAGCAGTAACAACATCAGCAGTGCACGTCGCATGTCGTTCTCCACGTTTTTGGTAACGCTTTAGACATGGCGGCATACCACCGCGATTTTCAAGGCCTTAGTGCTCGCGGGTGGCGCGGAACTCGATATCCGGCCAGCGTTCCTCGGTGAGCTGCAGGTTGACCCGCGATGGCGCGATGTAGGCCAGCGCCCCAGAGACATCCTCCGCCAGGTTCTCCTGCTGGCGCTCCTGAAAACGCGCAAGCTGGCGTGGATCATCGCTGTAGACCCAGCGCGCCGTGGACACATTCACCGGCTCGAACTGGCAGTCCACGCCATACTCCGTGCGCAGGCGATGAGCCACCACATCGAACTGCAGCGCGCCGACCGCCCCGACGATCAGGTCGTTGCCCATCAGCGGGCGGAACAGCTGTGATGCCCCTTCCTCGCAGAGCTCCACCAACCCTTTCTGCAGCGCTTTCATGCGCATGGGGTCCTTGAGCACCGCCCGGCGGAACAACTCCGGGGCAAAGTTGGGGATGCCCTCGAACTTCAGTGACTCACCCTGGGTGAACGTATCGCCGATGCGGATGGTGCCGTGGTTGTGCAGGCCGATGATGTCCCCCGGATAGGCGGTCTCAACATGCTCACGGTCCGAGGCCAGAAAAGTGATGGCGTTGGCGATTTTTACGTCCTTGCCGATCCGCGCATGGCGGACCTTCATGCCCCGCTCGAACGCCCCCGAGCAGACGCGCATGAACGCGATGCGATCGCGATGATTGGGGTCCATGTTGGCCTGGATCTTGAACACGAACCCGGTCAACGGTGTTTCCTCCGGGGCCACCGTGCGGGTTTCGGCGGCGCGGGGTTGCGGCGGTGGGGCATGCTCGACAAACCGGTCCAGCAGCTCCTGGAGTCCGAAGTTGTTGACCGCCGAGCCGAAAAACACCGGGGTCAGCTCACCGGCGAGGTAGGCCTCACGATCAAATTCATTCCCTGCCTCGCGGACCAGTTCCACCTCGTCGCGAAGCTCCTCGGCCTGCTCGCCCAGGGCCTCATCAAGACGCGGATTATCAATCCCCTCGATGGTCTCCCCCGCCTCGATGCCGCCGGCATGCTGAGCGCCGAACAGGTGCACGCGGTCATCGAGCAGATTGAACACGCCACGAAATCGCTTACCCATGCCGATGGGCCAGGTGACCGGCGCGCAGCGCATGCGCAGGATCCGCTCCACCTCGTCCATCAGGTCCATGGGGTCGCGCCCCTCGCGGTCGAGCTTGTTCATGAACGTCATGATCGGCGTCGTGCGCAGGCGGCAGACTTCCATCAACTTGATGGTGCGCTCCTCAACGCCCTTGGCGGCATCGATCACCATCAACGCCGAATCCACCGCGGTCAGCGTGCGGTAGGTGTCCTCGGAGAAGTCGGCATGGCCCGGCGTGTCGAGCAGATTCACCATGCGATCCCGATAGGCGAACTGCATGACCGATGAGGTCACGGAAATCCCGCGCTCCTTTTCCATCTCCATCCAGTCAGAGGTCGCATGACGACTGGACTTGCGCCCTTTCACCGTCCCCGCCAGCTGAATGGCACCGCCAAACAGCAGCAGCTTTTCAGTGACCGTGGTTTTACCCGCATCGGGGTGCGAGATGATGGCAAAGGTCCGGCGGCGGGCCGCCTCGGCGGCAATGGTCTTGTCTGGCATTCGTATCCGCGTTGTCTGAATTGAAAAGGCGCACGGGGCGTGATGTCCGCCGTGCGCCCGATGGAAGGGATGGTTCGGTCGGTCAGTCCACGGACAGGATACGGATCGTCCCGGAGGGTGGCTCGTTAACGGCCTCAACCGGCCCGACAATGCTGGAGACCACCGTGCCCTCGTTGCCGAACTGGTCGACCACATTGGCCCGGGCCCGTATCTGGGCGCCAACGAGATTGCGCGTCAGCTCGAGCGTGCGGGTCGATGTCTCTGCCGCCCGCCGCCAGCTGCGGCCGTCGTCCGAGGCCTCCCAGACAAGTGTTACGTTGGCGATGCCGTCCCGATCGCTGACCGCGCTGGTGTCGACCTCGAGGGTATCGCCGACCAGCGTGTCACCCCGGATCAGCAGTTCCCCCTGAACCGGGTCATTGACGTTGCGGATGGGATCGGTAGCTGGACTGTTCACCCGCTCGGCCGCCCCATAACCATCGGCGTAGCGGATGACCGCGCGAAGATACCGCCCGACTTCGTCCTGCGTCAGCGTGATCGTGTCACCCTGCCATTCGCCCTGACGATAGCGCTGCCAGGTATTGCCGTCCGGGGAGATTTCCCAGAAATACGTGATCGGCCCGATGCCATCCTCGTCACGGATCTCGCTGATGTCGGCGCGCAGTGTCTCGTACTGGGCCTGCGTTCCCACCAGTCCCAACTCCCCCATCGGTGGGTCATTGACGTTACGCACCGGTGGTGTGGGCTGGGTGACGATCGATTCGAGGTTGCCGCCGCCGTCAAGGTATTCAAGCGCGACGCGCAGGCGGTTGCCGACATGACGTTGACGTGGCGTGAAGGTCTGCGTGGTGGCACCATCAATCTTGGTCCATGTGCCGCGGTTGGCGTCATATTCCTGCCACTGCACCGAGGGAGTACCCAGTCCGTCCGGGTCCGTCAGGTCCGAGAGATCAATCACCAGCGGGACATTCTGCAGCGGGCCATCACCCGTTGAACCGGTATCGCCGGCCGTGCGTTGACGGTCACTGGCGGCTTCCGTCTCGGTGGGCTGTTCGCGATCGTCCTGGCCAGCATCGGTGCTGCCGGAAGATGGGATCGGGGCACTTTTCTCCTGGAATGTCTCACTGACTGACTCGTCCGGCGTCTGAGGCGGAAGCGTGTCGTCTTCCGGATTGCCCCCAGCCATCGTCACGCAGGCGGTCAGCAGCGGGATCAGAGCCAGTGCCCGGCCCACGTTTGTCAATCTTTTCATAAACCCCACCAGATCGCGCAATGTCACGGATCTACCCTTCGCTAAGCTAGATCTGAGCATAATGGCATTGCCGGGCCTCGGCTACCCCCGTGGTCTGATTCACGGGCTTGGAATATTCGTCTCGGCACCGACCCGCTGGGTCACCACAAGCAGGTGCACCGCATCGGTGACATCCCGGTAGAGCTCGTAGGGCCGCAGGCTCTGGGTGTCGTCAAACATCGATATCCGATAGTCGACGCCCTCGGCATCCAGGAAGTCCGTGATGCGAGAGCTTTTCATGGCAAAGTTGACGTTCTGCGGGAAATCCCGGGTCATCTCGCTCGCCCGGCGGGCATCGAGCTTGTGGCTGATGATGCCAACGACCGTGCCATCCGGCGCCAGCACAGGGCTGCCCGAGTTGCCGCGGTGCACCTCGGCACTGAGCTGGAACCAGTCATTGCGCGCATTGAAGCGCTGCTCACCATTGATGATGCCCTCGGTAATGCGCTTGCCCGTGACCACCTCGCCGATTTTGGGGAACCCCACCACGGTCACATCCAGACCGATCGGGACACTCTCCCAAGGCGCGAAGACCACCGGCGGGGCATCCACCGCCGCCTCGATCAACGCGATATCCAGAGCCTCGTCAAACGCCACGAGCCTCGCGACGGTGAAAAGCCCATCGCGCTCGGTACTGATGTACAGCTGTTCGTGGGTTTCCAAGGCATGATGCGCGGTGACCAGCAGATTCGGCGCCACAACGAATGCGGTGCCAACCCGCGGGAGCGGCTCGAGGGTGCGCTCTTCGGCTGACTGCTGGGCCGCGACAGGCGGGATCAGCGTCAGGGCCAGCAGTGCCAGCGTGAAGCAACGCACCCTTACAGGAACGGATCGCCGTGTCACTTTTTACTCTTGGCGCCCGTGTCCTGGTCATCGCCTGAGTCGGCCTCGAACGAATCGAGCGCCGCCGTGACCTCTTCGTCGGTGGTCGGCGTATCGTCGCCCTGCTCGCCGCGGCGCTGGAGGATGCCGCGCTCCACCATTTCGTCGGCCGCGCGGGAAAATGCCCCCTGGATACGGATAAACGAGGCGAGCGGCAGGACAATCTGACCTTTGTTCTGAAGGGTTACTTCGCCCTCATTCTCGCCCGGCGTCCGTCGGACACAATCAATACGAACCAGCCCGTTGTTGATGCTGATATTACCGATATCTTCGATGAAATAGTCCATTTTTTCCTCTTCCATTGGGTTTTAAAAAGCAGGAACTCCTGCATGTCACTCCCGAAATGCCCGGTCCTTAAGGCGGAAAACCGGCTCCATAAGATACGCGAGCACTGTGCGTTTCGAGATCAGTATATCCATGTTGGCCGCCATACCCGGTGAAATGGGATAGCGTTGCCCTTCGGATTCAAGCCATGGTGTTTCGGTCTCGGCCCGGACCAGAAAGTACCGCGTTCCATCCTGGCGTTCCAGTGCATCCGAACCGATGAACACAATCTCACCATCAAGCCCGCCAAACCGGGAAAAGTCATAGGCGGTGAGTTTTATGCTCACAGCCTGACCCATTTCGAGGAAGGCGATGTCCTTGGGCGGAATCTCCGCCTGGACCTGCACCGGATCGTTCACGGGCGTGAGTTCGAGCATAGGCTCGCCCGGCTGCACCACGCCTCCGATGGTGCGGGTGTTGATCTTATTGACAATCGCCGCCATCGGCGCAACCAGATCCGTTCTCGACAGGCGATCCTCGAGCCCGCGGATTTCCTCGCGAACCTCGGCGAGCTGCCCCGCCGTATCCGCGATCTCAAGTCCAACATCGCGCCGGAATGTCGCCTCATGCTGCGACAGCCGCTCACGGGTCTCTGTCAGCGCCGCCTGCGCGGACGCCACCGCGAGATCGGCTTTTAGAATGCGTGCCTCGGCATCGTTCAGCTCCCGCTCTGCCGAGAGCAGGGAGAGTTCCGCCTCGAGTTGACGCTCCACCAGATCGCGGGTGACGTCATACTCGCGGCGGACCAGGTCCAGCTGCCGTCGTGCGACATCGGCCTCGGCACGCGCATCCTCCAATGCGTTGCGACTCTGGATGACCTGCTCCCTGAGCACCGAGGCTTCGATCTCATGGACTTCGCGGCGCTGGGTAAATGCCGAGCGCTCGGCGGCGACCACTTCCGGTGCCTGGGCGGTCATCTCCACCGGAAAGTCGAGCGCTTTGCCCTCGTGCTCAGCACGCAGTCGACGCAGACGGGCCTGGAGTGCGAGCTGCTGCTGACGCATCTGTCCATAGGAGCTCTCGGACTGCGTCGGATCAAGTTCGGCCAGCAGGGTCCCCTTTTCCACCAGATCGCCCTCTTCAACGTTGAGCGAGCGGATTATTCCCCCTTCCAGACTGGAAATGCGCTGAGTCTGCGCCGAGGTAACGACCTCCCCCGTCCCGCGAACGACATGATCGAGCTGCGCGGTTGCCGCCCAGGTGATGGCAATGCCCAGAAACACGATGATGAAGATCAGCAGAAGGCTGGGTATCTTGCTGCGGGTTGACCAGAAACGACTCGATCGGTCGAGACGGCGCATGCCAAAGCGCACCCAGGCCGGTGGCTGTTTGGGCTGCTCATCGCCGGTCTGTTCCGCCTGCGATGTTTCGGTTGCCTCGGCGTTGGTATCGACCTGTGGGTCGGCGGCGTCCGCCGCTGCGGGATGTCTGTCGGCCTCGTTGCTCACTGCTTCTGTCCCTGCGCGCCTTTCTTGAGGATGGACTTGGGCCCATCGGCAGCGACCCTGCCCTGGTCAAGCACCACGACCCGATCCGCCAGCTCGAGCAGTGCCGTGCGGTGGGTGATGATGATGAGTGTCTTGTCCGCCGCCACGGCATTCAGGCGCTCAACGAAACGCGCCTCGGCGGACATATCCATCATGCTGGTCGGCTCATCGAGGATCAGCACGGCAGGATCCGCCACCAGCGCCCGCGCAATCGCGATGGCCTGCTTCTGGCCGCCTGAAAGCCCCTCTCCGCGCTCTGAAATCTTGAGGTCGTAACCCTGCGGATGGTCGGCGAGGAAATCGTGCACACCGGCCTTTTTGGCGGCATCGAGGACGGCTTCATCGGACGGCTGCTCGGCACCGGCGGCGATATTCTCGCGGATGGTGCCCGAAAACAGCCAGCTCTCCTGCATGACGATGGCCATGTTGTTGCGCAGGTCGAACGGATCGATCTGCCGGACTTCCGTGCCATCGATCATGACCGAGCCCTGCTGCGGGTGATAGAGGCCCAGCATAAGGCGCGACAGCGTGCTCTTGCCCGAACCGATCTTACCCAACAGGGCGACTTTTTCGCCCGGCTGGATGTGAAACGAGACATCCCGCAGTACTGGCGTCTGACTGTCGGGATAGGTGAACCCGACGCCCCGGAACTCGACCTCACCGTCGAGGTGATCCCGGGTCAGCCACTTGTTCGACAATGGCCGATCCAGCGGCCGGCGCATGAACTCGTCCAGCGCCCGGAATGCGGTCTTGGCCTGAACGATCCGTGACATGACGTGCGCCACCTGCCCGAGGGGCGCCATGCATCGGCCCGCGAGGATGACCGACGCGATGAGCCCGCCCATGGTGAGCTGGCCCTGAGATACGAGGATCGCGCCATAGGTCACGACGCCCACCTGTGCGACCTGCTGGGCGAAGGCCGAGAAATTGACGACCACCTGCCCGAGGATGCGTGTCTTGATCGAGGAGTTGGCCTGGCGGGTCAGCGCATCACGCCAGCGTCGCCGCATCTCCCGCGATGCCGTCGAGACCTTCAATGTCTCGAGCCCGCTGATGGTCTCCACCAGCACGGATTGCTTCTGTTTGCCTTCCTCAAAGTCCTCCGCGGCGAGCTGGTTGAGGAAAGGCTGGACGATCACGCCAACGATGATGACCAGCGGTACCAGGACCGCCGGAATAATGGCGACGGGGCCGCCGATCATGTAGATCACGGCGATGAATAGCAGCACGAAGGGCAAGTCGATGAGTGCGATCAGCGAAGCCGAGGCGAGAAAATCCCGAAGGTTCTCGAACTCACGCATGACGCTGCTCAGGCCACCCACCGAATCGCGTTTTGAGGACAGATCGATGGCGAGCAGGTGATCGAACAGACGCTGACCGATCTGAATATCGGCCCGCGAGCCGGCCCCATCAAGGAAATGCCCCCGTAGGGTTTTAATGATCCAGTCAAAGATCAGCGCGATCGACACGCCAATCGTCAGCGCCACGAGTGATTCCGTCGCGCCATTGGGTAGCACCCGGTCATAGACGACCATGGTGAATATGGACGTGCTGACCGCCAGCAGGTTGGTCATCAACGCGGCAATGACAACCTGTCCGTAGGCCCACTTGTTCTGCGCCAATGGCCGCCAGAACCACCCCCAACGCTTGTTGAGCCGTGAGACATCCGGATCGATGGAATAAAACCCACGTGCCTCGTGATAGAACGGCTGCTCTTTGAGCACGAACCGCTCCGGCCGGCGCCCGGGCTCGATGATCTCGGCCTCACCGTCCTCAAGGAATTCGAGAATAATGGCGGGCCGGCCATCATCGCCAATCACCAGCGCGGGCAGATCGCCCTCCTCCATATGGCTGGCGCGATGATCAACGCGCCGCACCTGCATGCCAGCCGTCAGGGCAATATCGTGCAGGTGGGTTTCATCCGCCTGTTCGACATCCTGGGGCAGGCCGCTACGCAGCAGCGACAGGCTGAGCGGCCTCCCAAGGTGCTGAGCGAACTCCAGCAGACAGGATTCAAGCGGGCTCGGCGGCGCCCTGCGCCGTGCCGAGGCTGCCTGGGGGTCAGCCTGAGCCTGTTCGGTATGCGGTAGTGCACGCGTTGCCATGGATCAGCCAGTATCCTCCGGTAGCCCGTACTCGGTTAGCAGATCACCGGTCAGACGCCGGATAGTGAAATGTTGCAGATGGAGCTCCCCGCGCAGATCCAGCAGCCCGGCCTGTGCGCCGTAGAGCTCGCGCTGGGCGGTTACAAGATCATTCAGCGGACGGCGCCCGGTGAAGAACTGCTCCTCGTAGGCGGACAGCGTTTGACGGTTGGCAGCGACCTGCTGCCGAAGGCCTTCAAGCCGGGGTTGAAGACTAGCACGGTTTGAATACGCCTCACTGAGCGCGCGGACCACGTTGGCCCGAAGTTCATCGACCCGCGCGCGCTCGAGGCTCGCCTGCCGAAGCGCCTGGTCGACCTGAGCGCGACGACTGCCCCCGTCAAACAGCGGGGCGTTCACACGCAGGCCGATGAAACTGTCGTAAAAGTCCTGTCCTTCGCGCGTTACATCGAACCCGGTGACCGTGGCGCCGAGACTGACCTGCGGCCAACGCTGCGCTTGCCTTGCCTCGGCGTCACGCTCCGCCGCCCGGGCGATTGCTTCGGCCTCTGCCAACTGCGCGTTGCGCCCGACAGCGCGCTCCACGGCGGCTGACGTAGTTGCCGGAACAGGCGGATAAGCCGAGGGTAGGCCGAGGACGATCGGGTCGGTCCGAAAAACTTCCGCGTAATTGGCCCGTGCGGCATTGAATGCGGCGATGCGCTGCTCGAGCGTATTGCGCGCTTCCTGAACGCGACTGTTCATGCGGAACATGTCGCTCGGCGAGTCACGCCCGGCCTCTGAGCGCTCCTGGATCATGGCGCGCAGCCGGCGCACTTCGCTGAGATTCTCTTCGGCGAGCCGAATCTGCGCACGAAGGGTCGCGAGATCAATCAATGTCTCCGCCGCGCGGAACGCAATGTCCTGTACCGCAGCGCGAGTGCCATCCTCACCGGCTTCGACCCGATTACGCGCGGCGTCGATGCCCGCGCGTGTGGCACCGGCATCAAACAGGAGCAGATCGGCGTCCACCGTCGGGCTGAGCTGCAGATCACGATCGTCCGGGATCCCTCCCGCCGAGGTCGGATCTCCGCCGTCGCGAACACTCCGATCATTACCGAATTCGCTGGACAGGGTGATCTGGGGCATGCGCCCGGCCTGGGCCTGGTCGACTCCGGCCCGCGATGCGTCCGTCTGCAGCCTCGCCACACGGACGCTCGGGTGGTCATTTACTGCGATCCGCATCTGCTCCATCCATTCGCGGAGTTGCAGCGCCTCGAGAGGCTCAAGCGCGGTGGCCGCCTGCGCGTTGCCATCGGATTCGGTGAGCAGCTCGTCATACGCTTCGACACCGATTCCCCGGGCACGCTCGGTGTCAAAGACGAAGGTCTCGCGTGGTGGCTCAGCAGATGGGACCGGCTCGGCGGGTGTGACCGGCGCCGGCGGTCTTGCCGTGATACTTGACTCCGTCCGCTCACCGCGGCGGGTTTCAGGATCCGGTTCAGCATCGCGCTCTGTTACCACAGGCTCTGCTGATGGGGGGTCACCGATCACAGTGACCGAGAATCCCCGCTCTCCGCTGCGCCGTTCATCAACAATGGGAGCGGGGTCGCGCGGCGCATCAGAAACGCTCTGATCAGGCTCCACCGGGCGCTCACGGGGGGCTGGCTCCCGCTCGGACGCGACGAATTCGGTGCGTACCCCGCCCGCCGCGGCCGCACTGGGCCTGCGAGGTTCGCTATCTGATCGACTCGACGAGCGGTCTTCGCCCACGACACTGCGGCCGAGCACCCGGGGCGTGGGTGCCGGAGTTGTGTCTGAGCGATCGGCCTCGGAACCGGGCCCGGGGCGGGGAACTGGGTCTCCTCCTTCCAACACCGTCACGGATCCACTCGTGACCTGCGTGTTCGCCACGCCATGGACACTGGCAATCGCCAGAATCAGCAGGGCAGCCGGCGCTCGCCGCATCAGCTGATGCCCCCGGCGTCGATCAGGTCGTTCCACCAGTCGCTCGATCCAACCGGATTCTGCTCGGCGAAAAGGCTGGCCGTATCGTCTGGCACACTTGCGTTGCTGAAAGTCACTTCAACTCCGCCGCTGACCGCCGCGTACTCATCATTTGTCTGCGGGTCATCGTCCTGCGCGCGATTCACCACGAAAAAGCCTTCGAGATCGATTTCTGCCACCCCGTTTTGCGCGTCCAGCACCGAGACGATTTCGCTCAATGCGCTCGAATCGATGCCTCCCCCGGACGCATCCGCGTACAGCCCGTCCAGATTAATGAGATCTTCGCCGACTTCAAAGTCCGCAATACGCACATCCACCGATGTTTCCACTTCGGGCGCCACGATAAACGTGTCTGACCCCGCATTGCCGCTCAGTGTCGCATCCGCCGTGCCCTTGCCCATGGCGGCCAGCGTATCGTCGCCCTTACCGCCGGAGAGCGTATCCGAGCCGCCCACCGACACGAGGACATCGTCGCCGGCGCCGCCCCGTAGGTCGTCATCCCCGTCCCCGCCGATGATTCGATCATCACCGTCCCCGCCCAGGATGCTGTTCGGTGAGCTGTCCTGTAGCGGCCGTCCACCGCCGTTATAGACAAAGGCATCGGATGCCGTTTCGGTGGTCACGAACCCCGTCACTGGATCGTCCACCAGCACGGCGTCCGCAAATACAATTCGCTCCGCCTGAATGAAATCCGTCTGCCGGCCAAGTGCGGTGACTTGATCAACCCGCAGCACCGTTTCATCGACGTCGAACTGAAGATCCGGCGTTTCCTGGCCCAGGATTGTCGGCGTGGCATCCGGGTCACTGCTGGAATCATTCAGTAACTCGTTAAGCGTGTCGATTTCCGCACGGGTCAGCGCGTTGATCAGATAATCCGCCGTTCCCCCGGCGAAGGTCGCCACATCCGTTCCATCATTGCCGACAAAGATGTTCTCGCTACCGGGCTGGTGTCCATCGATGTCGCGGCGATAGGCGTCGTTTCCGTCACCACCGGCCATAGAGTCATCGCCCGCACCGCCACGCAGCGTGTCATCGCCCGCACCGCCGATGAGCACGTCATCGTCCTGCTCACCGATCAGGATATCGCTGCCGTCATAACCTAAAATCACGTCATCACCGGCGTCGCCGAAAATGAATTCATCGCTCGCCGGCGTGCGAGCAGCGCTGCCATCAAGCAACTCGGCCGTCTCATCGATGATGTTGTCGCGAACATCACCACTGATCGAATCACCGCCCTGCGGCAGCACGAGCAGCTCATCGGTCGTGGTATCGGCCGTCGCATTGCGGGCGGAATCGGTGAGGACCGCGACGACATCGTAGCGCCCGACCTCCAGTGCATCGGCGGCGGACCAGTCCAGGGACCAGTTGATGACGCCATCGCCCTCGGTGAGCGTGAGGCCATCGCCCTCCCGGAATACCCGGCCGTTGATGACCACTTCGAAGGCCAGATCGTCGTCGTTGCCCAGCGGGTTCAGCGTATCGGTGAGGATGACGGTGCCGGTCACGGCGGGGGTGGCGGTTCGCGCATCGAGGGTATCGATCACGATGGTGTCGGCGTCGGGCGCCTGGTCATCCACGACCGCGAAATCCCCGTCGGCTCCGGTGGGCCTTGCGTCCGCCACCGCGTCACTCAGGTACTCATTCATGCGATCAGTGATGCGCAGTCGGCCGATGATGGCAGCCGCCGCGTCGACGTCGATGCCGCCGTCCTTCCCCCGGCTTGCGGCAAGATCGCTGAGCAGCGTATCGATGCCACCGTCCACGCTGACACCGCTTTCTGACAACGCGGCCAGCTTGAGCCCGTACTGATTGCTGGCCTTATCCGAAGCGCCGCCCGTTGCATCCAGGTTGATGGGCTGTGCGCGGACCTGTGAGGGATCAACGCCAACCAGGTCGGCGACAATGTCAGCCGCCGAATCATAGAGCGCCCGGGCGGCGGAAAGGCTGGCCGCTTCCGGGCTATCAAGATCAACGCGCAGCGCCGCCGCCTCCTCGGCGAGGCGCACAGCAGCCTCGGTGTAGGGCGTCAGGCTGATGCCAGTGGCCGTCCCTGCATTGGTACTGGCATATCCACGCAGGGCACTGTCCAGTGTGACTGCGTCGCCCGTCGCCTCGTCGATGAATAGGGCCTGACTGCCCTCGGCATCGCTCACCCTCAGCCAGACGTCACCCTGATAGTCAGAGAGTTTGAGCGAAAAGCCCTTGGTCAGGCCCGACGCCTCGCTATTCCCGCCGCCCACCTGGGGCGGGAGATTGTCCAGGCCTGCCTGGGCGGCCGCGGCTGCTGCCTCTGGCAACTGCAAATTGCCGCGCAACCCTGTTTCGGTCTCAAGCGCCGTGACCTCGACACGGTCTGCTCCTGAGGTAATACTCCCGTTTTCGTAGGTAAATAACTGATTACCGTCGCTATCGAAACCTTCTATCGCGAAGGTGCCCGTCACAAACGGCCCCGCTGACAGATCCACGTCCAGTGTGCTGTCGCTACCACCGGTGATCTCGAGCGTGCCAGTGGCCACCGAGGACTCAGCGCCAAGCGGGTCGATGACGTTGTAAACGAACGCACCCGTGGCGACCTCACCCTCCGGCAGGTCCGGTGCATTCAGGTTGCTCAGACTGTAACTGCCATCGGCATTGATGGTGAGCGTCACATCGCCCGTCTGCGGATCGCCATTGGCGTCGGTGTAGTCCAGCGAGATGGTGAGGGCTGTCCCCGCGTTCTGGAGGGAGCCGCTTGCGGCTCCGGCATCATCGATATCGAGTTCATCCCGGGCATGGTCGACGTCATTGGCGTTATCCAGCAGTGCACTGGCGTCGGCACCGACACTGACACCCCCGTCGGCGAGCACATCGTCGGCCGCCGCCGAGATCGTCGCTCCGGAGAGGGTTGGCGCATCGTTCACGGAGGTGATCGTCGTGCCGAGCGCGATGGTCTGATCCGAAACCTCGGTGGTACCGCCGTTATTGATACCGGAGACGTCCGCTGTGCCACCGGAAGTAAAGCCAGTGAAGTCACCCTCGATCAGGCGAACAGTGAGTGCTGGAGCGGCGCCGTTGAAGTCCGCCGCGGGAACAAAACGCAGCGATGAAAACCCATCAAGAATCAATGCATTGGCGTCACTGACCGATGTGCCAATCGTCTCCCAGGTCCCACTGACATTATATTGCCAGTTGCCCGCCGTACCGTCGGCTGCATTGCCGATCACGGCAATACCGGCGAGACCATCGGCGAGATCGCCATCCCGGGAATCGTCAAAACTGTCCGCGAAAAGCTGGCCGACGATATCACCATTGGGATCGGCGGTGTCCTCTTCCACTTCAGCCAGCGCAACATCACCCGAGGCCACCGGCGCATCGTTCACATCGTTGACCGTAGTCTGAATGGCAATCGTCTCGGCAGAGATCGCTGTCTCACCACCGTTGGTAGAAACATCGGCCGCCTGGCCCGCCGTGAAGCTCGACAGATCCTCAAGCAAGCGAACCGTCAGATCCGGCGCCGCGCCATTGAAGTCCGCCGCCGGGACAAAGCGCAGCTCATCGGCTGCAGCAAGAATGAGCGCTGTACCATCCGTTGGGCCATCCGAGATGGCCGTCCAGTTACTCCCCTGATTGGTGGAGAACTGCCACTCACCCTTGGTCGTATCCTCGGTATATCCGGTAATCGCAATGCCCGCGAACGAGTCCGCCGAGCTGCCACCGGCAACATCATCTGCCGGGTCATCAAAGCTCGAGGACACCAGGCTGCTAACCGTCGCCCCTGCGGGACCAGTCGTGTCCTCATCAACCGACGTCAATGTCACATCACCCGAAGCCAGCGGTGCATCGTTGATCGGCGTGACATCAAACGTGAGCGTGTTCGGAGTCTGGTCCGTGTCCTTGCCGCCGCGATCGACGCCCCCATTATCAATGACTTGGAAGTCGAAGCTGGCATATCCGGTGCCGTTGGCATCGGCGGCCGGTGTGAAGGTGAGATCGCCACCGTTAATCGCCTCAACCGGGATCGAATCCCCGGAGCTCACTGCATTGCCGCTGAGTTTGAGCTCACCGGCACCTGGCAGTGCCGCTATTAATACCGAGTCGAAAGCATCGCCGTCCTCGGGATCACTAAAGCCAAAGTCCGAGGCCTGAAGTGTATAGGTCTGGTCCTCATCGACCGTCACCTTCCCGTCGCTGCCCGAGGGCGGCTCGTTGGGGGATTCTCCGGTTATTGTGATTGTCGCGGTCTGCGCAACCGATCCACCATTGCCATCGTCAACGGTATAGCTCGCCACGATGATGTTCGTCTCATCCGGGGCAAGACCCTCAAATGTCGCATCCGTCGGATCCACCATGAGATCACTACCGCTCCGGCGAACGCCAGCCGGCAGATCTTGACCGCTGTTGCCGGTCGCTTCTCCATCAACCGTATAGGTCAGGTTCGCCACCGCAAGCGTATCGCTGACATCGACATCGGCGGTGCCGGCGAGCAGGTCCACCGTCGCGGCAGGCTCTCCGGCCTCTACCTCCACGCCAAGCTGCTCAGTGACCAGCGGATCATCGTTGGTTCCCTGGACCACGACTTCAAGGCGCGCGCTGTTGGAGACCCTCAAGTCGGAATCCTCGACCGAGAAGTCATAAACCAGCGTGACGGATTCACCGACAGCGAGCCGGTCAAACACCGCCGCATCCCCATCAAAGCGCCAGTCCTTAAAGGCAATCTGCTGGTTCGCGTCCAGCACCTGCCCGGTCGGCACAGAGAAATAGCCCTCAATGACGCCCGGACTGACCCCCAGAATGCTTGTATCACCGGCCATCTCGGCCAGTTCAGAATCAACCACCTGGACCGTTTCGCCGGCATCCAGATCACCAATCGCCACTTGACCGGTTGTAGAAACCGCCGCTGCGTCATCCCCCTCAGTAAGTGTGCGGCGCATGAGTGTTGCGTCAGGGGCCAGTTCATCATCGATATCTGAGGATGCCACTCCCTCACCAAGCCACTGGATAATGGGCGCGCTGTCCTCATCGCGTCCTTCTGCCTGACTGGTATTCGAGGCCGTATCAACCACGAAGACATCGAGGCTGTATGCACCCGGATCCAGGTCGGTAAGCGTCAAGCGCCAGGTTCCTGGGGTATCCACATCGCCCGAATCAATAATCTCGAGCGCGCTCCCATCCGATCCGTCGATTGGATCGGCCGAGAAAACCGTCGTATCGCTCAGTGCGACTCTGAGCGACAGATCGCTATCTTCCTCCGCTGTATTGGCGCGATCGAAGAACTGCGCATCGCCCGTGATAACAGGTGTATCGTCAATGACCAAAAACTCACCGATGGTCGGTGGTGTAACCGGCCGATCCGAATCGACCACGCGACCGCGGATGGTCTCGTCACGCTCGACGAAAGAATCCTGGCTGTCGGTAAAGCTGGTCTGGTTGCGAAGCGCGGCGCCTGGGTTCTCGAAAACAACGTTGCCCGTCTCGGGATCACTGCTTGGCGACACATTCTCCTTCAGCCGATCGATCGAGCGCTGAACGCGGGAGTCTTTCTCCTCTTCACCAGAAAACTCAGAGAGTGCCGCAAGCTTCAGCCCGTATTGGTTGGCATCGGGGTCGTCGTTGGACTGGAAGGATGTTTGGTTGACCGCCACCGGACGCGTGTCACGAATATCCACGCCAGTCAGCTCCCGGACACGGTCTGCCGCGCTATCAATCGCGGGTAAGGCGTCGTTCAGGACCCCCGCGCTGTCCGCATCCAGTGTGATCTCCTGACCGGTAGCCTGCTCTACGAGCTGGATCGCGAGCTCGGTGAACGGCGTCAGGCTGATTACACCAAATCCTACGTCAGGTACTTCCGCTGAACCACGCAGCGGTATATCCAGCTGGGTTTCTTCACCGAGCGACTCATCAATGTACGACGAAGTGTCCTCGACCTGCAGAAATACCGGACCCGAGAAGTCGTCAAACCGGACCTTGAGACCCGCAATCACTTGCTGCCCATCAACGGTGTCGGTTGCAACTTCCGTCAGGGTGGCACCCTCACCCACCGTCTCGCCCGGCGGTTGTCCTTCATAAACGAAGAGCTCGTTGCCCTGAATATCCACCGCCCTTATGGCGAGCTTGCCATCGACAAAAGGACCGGCTGCAACACTGATATCGAGTCCGGAGAAAACTGCCTCCACATTGATGGTATTGAGCGGCGCAGTCGTCGTGTCGTTGCCAGTACCTCGATCACCACCACTATCCACGACGGTGATGCTGACGTTCCGGTCATCAGTCTCTGTTGGCGAACCGCTGGTGTTCTCATAGGTCACAAACCGCACAAGTTCATTCGCGGTGGATTCACTGAGCGACAAGTCCCTTAACGTGACAGTGGCGACGTTATCTTCGTTGTCATAGGTGACGTCGTAGGTATAGCTATCCGTCGATCCGCCGGTCACCGCCGTCAACAGATCAATCCCCGATCCATCAATGTTCAGGATCTCACCCGCATCGGCGACGTTGGTCACGTCAAAGGCAAGCTCGGAGATCGTATCCACAGCCTCGACTGTGCTGATCGCAAAATCATCGCTCGTGATGTTTACAGGTGTGGAGTCGTCGGATTCCGTATGTGTAACTGTCCCAGACGTGGCGGTAATCTCGGGGGCATCATTGAGGCCAGTAATGGTAATCGCCGCGGTCTGTTCAACTAACCCCCCGCTTCCATCCTGAATCTCATACCCGGCGACGATGGTACGGGTGTCCCCATCAGCCAGGCCCTGAAAGGCCGGGTTCTCGGGGTTCACCGTCAATTCGTTGCCTATGACAGTTATGCCATCAGGCGGATTGGCACCATCGTTACCAGTGGCATCACCATCAACTGTGTAGGTGAAATCGACCGCAGAAAGTGAGTCGCCAGAGTCCACATCCGTTGCGCCGGCGAGCAGATCCACCGTCTGCGCCGGGTCGTCCTCGGTCACTGTCTCCTCAATTTCTTTTGATACGACCGGCGCATCATTCACGGAGGTTATCGTCGTGCCGAGCGCGATGGTCTGATCCGAAACCTCGGTGGTACCGCCGTTATTGTCACCGGAGACGTCCGCTGTGCCACCGGAAGTAAAGCCAGTGAAGTCACCCTCGATCAGGCGGACGGTCAGTGCTGGCGCGGCGCCGTTGAAGTCCGTCGCCGGGAGGAAACGCAGCGATTCAAACCCGTTAAGAATCAATGCATTGGCATCACTGACCGATGTGCCGATCGTCTCCCAGGTCCCACTGACATTGTATTGCCAGTTGCCCGCCGTACCGTCGGCTGCATTGTTGGTCACGGCGATGCCAGCAAGACCATCGGCGAGATCGCCATCCCGGGAATCGTCAAAACTGTCCGCGAAAAGCTGGCCGACGATATCACCATTGGGATCGACGGTGTCCTCTCCCACTTCAGCCAGCGCGACGTCACCCGAGGCCACCGGCGCATCGTTCACCGGGGAGATTTCAATGGACGCCGTATCAGTCATGGATGAGAACGCCGTCGCCCCGCCGCGCTCGCTGACATCCGCGTAGTCACCCGCTTTTCCAGTGGTCTCGTCCCAGGCGCCGAAGTCGATGGTGGCCGAGCCGTTGTAGTGGGTAGCGGGGACAAACCGGATCTCATCGCTCGCATCCAGCAGCAAGCCCTTGCCAGCGTTGTCCCCGGAGAGGTCGATAGCCGTCCAGCTCGATCCGGAATCCGTAGAGAACTGCCAACCGCCATTCGTCTCATCGACTGCGGTCACATAGATTGAGTCATCACTCGGGCCATCGGGATCGTCGATCGACCCAGAGGCGATTAATTCATCGACGCGCGTCCCGCCGTTCAGGCTGTTAGAGATATCCTCATCGATCCCGGCGAGCTGCGGGGATTTCGACTCATCAAGCGTCGGGGCATCATTGGTGCCCGAAATCGTGATGTTTGCTGTCTGCTCCGAAGACAACCCGCCATTGCGGTCTTCGACTCGGTAAGCAAACGTCCCAGTCGCGGTCCCGCCGGCAGGTAGCTCGTCCCAGTCGACTTTCGACAGCTCATAGCTGCCGTTCTGGTTCACCGTGAGATCAACATCCTGGCTCTGGTTGACGCCATCGGCATCGGCGTAGCTGAGGGTCACGGTCACGGCATCGCCAACATCCGCGGAGTCACCGTTGACTTCACCGATGACCAGCGTGGTGTCCTCATCATCCACATCGGAGGCGTTGTCCAGCAGGTTGCTGGTCACCGCTGTCACGGTAATGCCCGTTTCCAGCTCATCTTCGGTGCTATTTATTGAGCCCGGCACAGTGACTTCGGGCGCATCGTTACTGCCCGTGATCGTTACCGTGACCTGCTCGTCAGCAGTCGCGCCCGCCGCATCCTCGCCCGTGAGCGTGTAACTCAGCTCAACCGTGTCTCCCGAACCCAGCGCCTCCAGGTCCAGTTCGCTGGCATCATATTTCCAGGCACCCGTCGCCTCGTCCGTGATGCTGAACGCACCACGCAGCGCCGCGGCACCCAACTCCGAGGGCAGCGATGGCGATGATCCAACACCCGAGGCGGTGTATGCCAACGTCACATCCGCATCGGCCGTGCTCGTGCTCACTGTCAGCGATTCGCCCGCGTCCACATCCGTAAACGCCACATTACCGACCGCCACCGCTTCCTGCGCCGGCGTCTCGTCACCCGAAGCGTTCTCCGTCACCGAACCGGCCAACGCACTGTTTGACGTATCAACCACCGGCGCATCGTTCACGGAAGTGATCGTCGTGCCGAGCTCGATTGTCTGAGCCGAAAGCTGGGTGATGCCGCCATTGTTGTCACCGGAAACGTCCGCTTTGCCATCGGAAGTAAATCCAGTGAGGTCACCCTCGATCAGGCGAACCGTCAGATCCGGCGCCGCGCCATTGAAGTCCGACGCCGGGACAAAGCGCAGCTCATCAGCTGCAGCAAGAATGAGCGCTGAACCATCCGTCGGGCCACCCGAGATGGCCGTCCAACTAGACTCCCCATCAAGTGAGAACTCCCACTCACCCTTGGCCGTGTCCGCGGTATATCCAGTGATCGCAATGCCCGCGAACGCGTCCGCCGAGCTGCCACCGGCCACCTCATCTGCCGAGTCATCAAGCTGTGAGGACACCAAACTACTGACCGTCGCCCCCGCGGGATCAGCCGTGTCCTCATCAACCGGCTTCAACGTCACATCACCCGAGGCAACCGGCGCATCGTTGACCGGCGTAACTGCAATACTCGCCGTATCCGTTGCGCTTGAGAACGCCGTATCAGCACCTGTCGAACTGACGGCAACGTAGGTCCCCGCGCTGCCGGTGCTCTTATCCCAGGCACCAAACGTGAGATCCGCACTGCCGTTGAAGTCCGCATTCGGTGTAAACCGGATCTCATCGCTCGCATCCAGCAGCAAGCCCTGGCCAGGGTTGCCTCCAGAAAAATCGATCGCCGTCCAGCTTGATCCGGAATCCGTCGAGAATTGCCAACTGCCATTCGTCTCATCAACCGTCGTGACGTGAATCGCCTCAGCCGCCGATCCATCTTCATCGGTAACCGAGCCGTCCACGACGATCGCGGACACCACAGTGCCTGCGTTGTTCGCATCCGGAATATCTTCGGCAATGGCCGAAAGGGACGGATCCTCAGTGGAATCCAGCACCGGCGCATCGTTGACCAGGGTCACCGTCGGGTCCGCACTGCCCGTGCCCGTCTGAGCAGGCGAGCCGTCATCCGTGACCGTCAGATCCACCGCCGGCAGATCATTGCCAGCATTCACATACGCCGCACCGGCACTCGTCAGCAGAACTTCGCTGTTCGCCGTATCCAGCGTGTAGAGCGCATTACCCGAGCCATCATCCGGCACCGCGCCGGTAAAGGTCACCGTGAGGCCATCGCCCTCCTCATCAGCCGTGGTGTACGTCGCCACCACCGCATTCTCGGCAACCGCCCCATCGTCCTCAGTAAAGTCGTTCGCCGTCACCGTGATCGTCGGCGCATCGTTGACCAGGGTCACCGTCGGGTCCGCACTGCCCGTGCCCGTCTGAGCAGGCGAGCCGTCATCCGTGACCGTCAGATCCACCGCCGGCAGATCATTGCCAGCATTCACATACGCCGCACCGGCACTCGTCAGCAGAACTTCGCTGTTCGCCGTATCCAGCGTGTAGAGCGCATTACCCGAGCCATCATCCGGCACCGCGCCGGTAAAGGTCACCGTGAGGCCATCGCCCTCCTCATCAGCCGTGGTGTACGTCGCCACCACCGCATTCTCGGCAACCGCCCCATCGTCCTCAGTAAAGTCGTTCGCCGTCACCGTGATCGTCGGCGCATTATTCGACGGCTCAGCCACTTCAGTACCGGTTAAGGTGATTGTCGCGGTCTGGTTGACTGTGCCCCCGTTGCCGTCGGTAATCGTGTAACTGGCCTCGATGACGCGTGTCTCGCCCAGAGGCAGATTCTCGAACGCCGGAGAGTTCGGCTCAAAAATCAGTTCGGTGCCATCAAGGCGTATGCCCTCGGGGCGTTCTGAGCCTCCGTTACCGGTAGAAGAGCCATTCACGGCGAACGACAGATCGGTCACCGAAAGCGTGTCATTCACATCTGCGTCGGTGGCGTCGGCGAGCAGATCCACCGTCGTGCGGGCATCGCCGACGTCTGCTGCCACGTTGATCGCGCCACTGATTTCCGGCGCATCATTCGTGCCCTCGACCGTGATTTCGAGGCGCGCCTTGTTTGAATCCAGCGGTTCGGAATCATCAACCAAGAAGTCATAGAGCAGCGTTACGGATTCATTGCCACCAAGCCGGTCAAAAACACCCGCATTGCCACTGAAATTCCAGTCCTCAAAGGCTATCTGCTGACTCTCGTTGAGCACCTCCCCCACCGGAAGCGAAAAGTACCCCCCGAGGGCACTTTCGCCGACATCGAGGACCTGCGTATTGCCGGTGATCTTGACCAACTCGGAATCGCGCACCTGAACCGTTTCCCCGGCATCAAGGTCCCCGATCGCCAGCCGGCCGGTTGCCGAGACCGCTGCCGCGTCATCACCCTCCGTGAGCGTTCGACGAACGATGGTTGCATCAGCATCGAGCGTCCCGTCCGCCGCATCCGGTGCGATGACGCCCTCGCCGATGAACTGGATTACTGGGGCATTGTTCGCATCGCGCCCCTCAGCCTTGGTTGTGTTTGAGGCCTCATCAACGACAAACACATCAAGGCTGTACGCACCGGGGTCCAGGTCGGAGAGTGTCAGCCGCCAGGTCCCCGCGGTATCCGCATCGCCTTCCTTAACAACCGTGAGCGCCTCATCGCCCGACGCATCATCGGCGTCAACCGAGAAGACGGTGTCATCACCCAATGCGACCCTCAGGGAGAGGTTGGAATCCTCGAGCGCGGTATTCTCACGATCAATGAACTGCGCCTCCCCCTCAATCACCGGGACATCGTCGATGACGAGAAACTCACCGATGGTCGGTGGCGTATCAGGACGATCTGCGTCTATCACGCGCTCGCGGATCGACTCGTCTCGATCAACGAAGGCATCCAGGCTGTCCGTTAAATCAGTCTGATTGCGAAGGGCCGTTCCAGGGTTCTGGAATTCGATCGTGCGCTGGGCAGCATCAGCAACTGGTGAAACGTTGGCTGTGAGTGAGTTGATGGCGTTTTGTACGCGGTCGCCTGTCTCGTCACTGCCTGCAAACTCGGAAAGTGCAGCCAGCTTGAGGCCATACTGATTCGCATCGAGGTCGTCGCTTGACTGAAAGGAAGCCTGGTTGACCGCCACTGGGCGTGTGTCGCGAATATCCACACCGGTGAGATCGCGAACCCGATCCGCGGCGCTGTCCAGAAGACCCCGCGCAGCGGTCAGCCCATCGACGTTCGACGCGTCCAGAGTTACCGATGTACCCGTTTCCTCGATAAGCTGGATCGCGAGCTCGGTGAAGGGCGTGAGGCTGGCCTGTGCGATCCCTTCAGGCGGCACTTCCGCTGAACCGCGCAGCGGTATATCCAAGGTGGTTTCCTCGCCCAGGGACTCATCAATGTAGGCGGAGGTATCTTCGATCTGTAGGAACACGGGACCCGAAAAGTCATCGAATTGGACTTCAAGCCCCGTGATCACCGGCTCCCCGGCTACGGTATCGGTCTCGACACCCGCCAGCGTGACTCCGGCACCCAGGGTATCGCCCGGCGATTCCCCTTCGTAAACAAAGAGCTCGTTCCCCTGACCGTCCACGGCCCGGATGGCGAGCTTGCCGTCAACGAAGGGGCCTGCCGCGAACGCAATATTCAGCCCGGTGACGGCCGCGTCACCGAGCGAGGCGGCGCCGGCGCCGGCGCTGCCCAGACCACCGCCGAAGAGTCCCGCCACTGCAGAAGCAAACCACGCCCCCGGACCGTCGCCGAACCAAAGCCAACCACCTTCGTCGTCGTCGTCCTCGGGCGCAGGTGGCCCCATCTGTTCGTTCAACTGAGTGATTGAGACGAAGCGCGGATCCGACTCCGTAATGGCCTCAGCCTGCGGCAGAGGAGTCTCCGAGAGGATTTCACCGGTGGAGTCCGCGGGGGCACCTGGGTCCGCCTGACTGATCGCGGGCGCCGAGCCCTCGTCCCCGCGCCAGAGCACAATGCCCTCGTCGTCATCGTCCTCATCTGACCGATCCGGCGCGGGGGGCGGTAACTCACCCGCCAACGCCCGATCACCGATGATGACATCAGGCGTGTTGGCGAAAAGCGCATCAGGAGCTGCAGCTTCCTGCTCAAGAACAATAGTGAACCGATTCTTCTGATCGAGTATATCTTGGGGGACATCCGGCAAGGGAACCGGCGATGCGCTGCTTACCGCAAGCAGCAGATCGGAAGAAACGCCCTCACCGTCTCCTTCATTTTTTTGCTCACCGCCAAATCGCCCCCAGAACTCCTCGAGCCGGCCGATGAGCACGCCGATCACCGCCGCCCCTAGCAGAGCCATGGAGCGGCGGGACAAACCTCGCGCAGTAAGTCGTGCCGCCGGCACCGATCGACGTTTCATTAATTGTTCTAGTTCCTGCCCTCGCAACGCATAGACAACGACTATCGGTTAGAAGTGCCCTCCATGGCCTGAGCCCGTTACTAGCTCACGTTGGTCAAACCCAGCGCCGCTTCAAAGTCATCACGCCATTCGCCGGCACCGTCGTAAACGAAATCACTCGCAGTCAACCGGTCAACATTAATCCCGAGAAGCCGGATTGAGCCCTCCGCATCCAGCGTGTTGATGTCATCATCCCCGTCGACGAACTCCGCCTTGAATGCATCGAGATTAATCTCCCCCTTCGACGCGTCGAGCCCGCCGCCCTCGAAGAGGTTCGAGAGCTCGACCGTACCGCCATTCCCATCGGTAAGGGCCTCTGTGCTGAGACGGTTTTCACCGCGAGCGAAATCGCCGATTATCGCGTCAATATCGATTCCGGCATCATCGAGCGGCGCGGCGATGATCTGATCGTCGCCACCGCCAACCAGCATAAGCACCTGACCATCACCTGAACCGACGTTGTCATCGCGGGTTGCAAGCACGAACTTGTCGTCCCCACTGCCACCCTTCATACGGTCATTGCCACCGGTCGTAATGAGGGTGTCATTGCCCGATCCACCATCCAGCCAATCATAGACTTGGCCCCCCGACAGGAAGTCATTGCCGGAGCCACCGAAGAGAAAATGGCTTTTCTCTGATTCGGTATCGACCGTTAACGTGTCGTCACCGCCACGCCCTCGCATGGTGTATGTGGCATTGTCAAACTCACTGATTGATCCAAAGCTGGCCTCGCCGGAACCACCAAGGCTGAACTCCGAATTACCAGTGTCGTAGAAACTATCGTCGCTACTGACATAAGCATTGCTATCCGGCGAAGCCTTCAAGGATTCCTCCGAGAGCACCTCGATGCGGTTATCACCCTCATTACCGTTGATGATGATGCTCTCTTCACTGAGCACCCGCAGAAGCGAAACCGGATCGGTTCCGTCGGCCTCATTGCCGAGTGTGAGCTCAACACCGCTGGAGCCATCCTGGATAAAGAAGTTGAGCTCCTTGGTGACGACGGCGGGGTTGTAGCTGTTCGGCGTTACGAGGATTTCATGGCCATCCTTCGTATTCACGTCATCAATCGCCGCCTGAATGGTCGAGAATTTCGTCGCCGTATTGACGTTGATCACGGAACCGACCAGATCATTCAGTGTTTCCCTGTCACTATCAGGTCGTTCTTCCGGATCTTCCCCGGGCTGAATGAACAGGAAGTTTTCAACGTCGGTAAGCACTCGATCGGTATTAACCACCGTGCCGCCATCACTCAGCGACACCTCAACCTGTACTTCCGTTGTCTGGGTCGTATCATCCGTGGTCCGGTTGAAATTGTAGTCAAGAATCTTCGCTACGTTGCCCTGACCGACGACAGCATCCTTGAGGTCGATATTGTTGCCGCTATCGTCCTCAAGATTCGCCGCGGCAACGGCATTGCCGTTGTTATCGAGTACAAGCTTCCTCACGCCGCCGACTTCGCCGGTGAACTCGAACACAGCGGTGTCGATCTGGTCACCACCGCTGATGAAGTCGCCGCCGTCCTCACCGGATCCGCCAAAGAGCAGATCATCGCCATCGCCACCATAGATCGCGTCTGCACCGTCACCGCCGACGATGAAGTCATCGCCGCCGCCACCACGCAGCACGTCGTCAGCGCCTTTACCGTCGATGAAGTCGCGTCCCCCGCCACCGAGGAAGTCATTTGCCGAACCATCACCAGTCAGGTAGATCCCGCCCGTGGCAAGCGCCTGAAGATTCGACTCGATGCCATTCTCATCCGGCGGATAGGTGGAGCCATCCCCCGGGTTCGCGGGGAACTGCGCGCCATCACTACGGAGATCAGAGAAACCGCTGATATCCGAATCCACCTCCGACGCCCGAACCTTGGCGCTTACATTGTCGAGGAAGAACTCTGCATCACCTTCGAGCGTGATGGTGTCGCTGGAATCCATCCTGCTGTGATCGATCGCGACATCCACGACGAAGTCGCCGCTGCCGACCCCCCGCTCAGTGCTGCCGTTGCTGAAATCATCACCCGGCGTCACAAGGTTGTCATCGGGCTGATCATCGTCGGCATCCACATGGAGGTCACCCGTGCCGGCCGTGACATTGAGATAGGCTTCCGACTGCGCGTCAGAGAGGGTGAAGGGGTCTGTGTCAGAATCCCGATCGGTACCGGAGATCGGCCCCGTGTTAATCGTCACAAGCCCGCTCGACTCACTCGCATCGACTGTTCTGGCGATCAAGCCGTCTGTTAGCGCGGCAGCTGAACCGTCCGTTGAGCGCAGCACCGAGATGTCCCCGCTGCCTGCGAGCTCGAGGACGTTGTCGCCCTCCAGCAGGCCTGCTCGAATCTCGGTCGTCCGGTCCGAATCAATGCGAATGTTGTCATCACCCGGCAGAGCAAGATCGATGTCGAGTTTGCCCACCCCGTTAGCAGCTGTGACATTGGCTTCGAGGTTATCAACGGAGATAACACCGTCGCCCGAGAGCGCCAGTGACCCTGAATCACCCGTATCATCAGCAAGCAGGTCGGCATCGATGATGACCGTATCGCCGGATGAGGCGGTGACCGTCGTCGCGCCTGTCCCGGTCGTCACCGCCACCTGGTTATCCGTGGTGGTATCTGTTGTCACCGTCAACGTGCCTGTAACGCCTGCTGCATCCACGTCACCGACAACACCGGTTATGGTGGCCGCCACTACACCATTCAGCGTCAAGGTGTTGTCGTCATCCATTTCATCACCGGCGACGGTGACCGAGCTTCCACCGGAAACCGTGGTATTGGCATCACCGGTCCTGACAACAACGCCGGTGGCGGAATTATCAAGGTTGACCGTGAGACCGCCTCCGAGCGCAGCCCCGGCACCATCACCATCTGCATCAACAATGACACCGGTCGCGACATTATTGACAACGAAATCCGCTGCCCCATCGAGCGTGACCGTATCGCCGCTGGCCAGTTCATCGGCATCCACCGTCACGGTGTCTTCCGAGTCCACACCGGTGATGGTGATATCACCGCTACCGGTTTCTACAGCGAGGTTGTCAGCACTGCTGTTGGCGGCTTCGGTCGTGATGTCGATGGTGCCTGTCGTCCCGGTCGCCGTTGCATCGGCGCCAAGCGCTGTAACGGAAAATGCCGTGTTACCCCGCACAGTCAGGTCATTTGCGCTACCGGTATCCGACAGATCGCCCGCGTCAATATTAACGGTCCCGCTGCTGCCGTCGCCTTCGACCGTCGCAGCCGCTGTACCCGTCTTCACGCTGGCGGACTCACCCGACACCAGCGCATCGGTGAAGACCAGCATTCCACCGGTGAAGTCGACCGGACTGCCTTCGACAGTCATTCCAGACTGCCCGTCGATGGTCGCCCCCGCCTGCAAGTTGAACACCTCTACGAAGCCTGCCCCTGCAAGGGTAGCCGTCGAGCCGTTCATCTGCTTCGCATCGAGCGTCACATCAGTCGAGTCACTGGCGAGCGTATTGATCTGGGAATTGCCGGCGTTAAGCCGGATATCGACATCGCTCGTACCGCTGATATCGGTATCTGCCGCCGTCGTTACCGTCAGGGTGCCGGACTGGGCACTCGCATCCAGGTCCGCCGCTAAATCCTCCACAGAGATGGCACCGACACCATCTGTGCTGAGCTCGAAACTGTCATTGGTGTCGTCATTACCAACGACCGTCGTCCCACCAGTGATCTCGGCATCGTCGTCATCGTCGACCAGGGCACCGGCCTCGATGGTGAGATTGTCAGACGCATTCTCCGCATCAACCGTCAGATCCCCATCACCGGCGGTAACGGTGAAGTCATCGCCAGTCCCGGCCCGCGATGTGATAGTTAATGGACCGGTACTGCTCCCTGCCGTGATATCAGCGGCCGTTTCAATCAGATCGAAGCCGCCTGTACCAGTCAGTTCGATCGTCCCGGAGCCGCTGGCGCTGGTTAGATCGACCTGTACATCGCCAGCACTCGGATTATTGTTGTTCTGCAGCTCATACTCTGCATCCCCACCGAGGTTGAGGATGTTGTTGTCGTCGGTGGCATCCGCAAGGGCCGAGGCGTCGACGACAATATCAATCGTCTCGGTGTCGTCTGGATCCGAATCATTACCGGTTACCGTCGTGGTGTTGGAACCGGTATCGATGCGCATGGCGGCGCCGTTACCATCACCGGTTATTGGTCTCGTCGTGATATCCAGTTCACCGGTGTAGGTCCCTACACCGAGATCCGCATCAATATCGCCGACGAGATTAGTGACAGTCACATCACCTGAGCCAGCGAGCTCAAGGGTGTTGTTAACGCTCAGGTCGTTTGCATTGACACTGGCATCGCGGGCGACATCAAGCCGGATGTCCGTCGCATCATCGAGGGCCACCGATAGCGTACCGGTACCATCATCAGCATTCAGGTCGCCTTTTAATCCGGTAACGACGAAATTGCTGTCGCCTTGAAGATCGAGCGTTGTCCCGTCGAGCAGCGCTGACGCATCCGCTGTGATCGTGTCACTGGCATTGTCAGCATTGATCGTCGTCGCGCCGGCGCTGGTCTTTACCTCAATACCATCGTCTCCGGCATCGTTGGTCGTCACGTCAAGCGTGCCGGTCTGAGTACTCGCATCAACGTCCCCATCCAGGTTGTTGACGACCATGCCCGACGAACCGTCGAGGGTCAGCACATTGATCTGAGCCAACTCCTCGGCATCGACCGTCACCGATCCGCTGTTACCGGTTACGCTGGTCGCCTCAGTGCCAGTCTCGACGAGGACTCCGGTGGCACTGTCTGCCGTCGTGACGTCGAGTGTGCCGGCCAGCGCCGCCTCCCCGTTCGTTCCGCCATTGGCATCGATCCGCACCCCGTCACCAACATCCGTGACGGTGTAATCGCCCGAGCCAAAGGTGGAAACCACGCCGCCATCAATGACGGCGCCCGCATCCGCGAGGATAGCGCTGTTGGAACCTGTTGCTGTGAGGAAACTGTTCAGCTGACTGGTCTTGATGACCACATCCTGGTCAGTGGCCGTCGTCGCGGTCAGTGTACCCGGGAGCCCGCTCGCATCGACATCTCCCTTGAGGTTTTCAACGATGGCCTCGCTGGAGCGGTCAGAGGCACCGTCGATCAGCAGCTCGAACGTCGTATCGTCACCGTCGTCCGCGATATTGGCGGCGTCAACGGTGATCTTCGAGTCAGAAGCCGCACTGACCTCAGTGAGACCCGATCCGGTCGTCAGGGTCAGGTCAGCATTGCTCACCGTGTCAACATCCAGATCACCGGAAAGCGAGGTAGCCGTCGCGTCCCGAGAGAGCCCATCCACTTCCACTTCACCATCGCCTGCGAGGGTGAGAATGGCACCCGCACCCGTCATCGATGTCGCGTCAATGATGGCCTCGGTTTCACCACCCGGCGTCGAATCCGTCTCATCAACGGTGATCGTGCTATTGGCCGAACCTAGATCAATTTCGATCCCTGCGTCGTTGTCCAATGGACCAGTCTGAACGATGAGCTCGCCCTGAAGGGTGCTGGTCTGCGCAGGGGTATTGCCGTTCGCGTCGAGATCCTGAACAAGACCGGTGACACCCACGGTTGACTGACCGTCCACTGAGAGGGTCCTGCCGGCTGTCGTCATGTCACCGGCGGCAACATTCACCGTGTCAGCGTTGCCAGTCGTACTGATTGCCGCGTCCGCATCACCCAGCGTAACGCTGATGTTTCCATCACCGGATGCACTCCCGTCATTGTCCCCCGTCGTGACGGACAGCCTGCCGGACAGCGCACTGGCATCAACATCACCGATCAGCTTGTCGACATCGGCGACCGCGGCACCCGTTAGGGTCAAAGTCGTATCGTTTTTAAGAACTTCAGCATCAACGCTGATGTCGCCACCCGCCGTCGCGCCCGTGGCGACGGTCGTTGCCTCTTGTCCGGTGAGCACTTCGACGCCAGTCGCCTGGCTCTGTGTGTTCACTGTCAGTGTTCCAGACAGGGGCGCTGTACCAGCGACGGCATCATCATCGTTGGCGTCAATGACCACATTGTCGTCGACATCGTTGACGGTAAACCCGGCCGCGCCATCGATGGTCAGCGTCTCGCCACCAGTCATGGCAAGCGCTTCGACTACGACCGTGCCGGATGTGCCGGTCACCGTGGCGCTTGCGGAACCCGTGGTGACAGACAGATCGGCCGATCCAATAGTGGTGACGTCGAGCACGCCAGTGCTCGTTGCTGCATCCACATCCCCCTGGAGATTATCCACCAGAGCAACCGAGTCGCCGCTCACGCTCAACGTTGTATCGTCGGCCAGGCTGGCGGCGTCGACATCAACCGTTCCGCCACTGCCGACAACGGTGCTGGCGGCACTACCCGTCTTGACGAACACCGTATCCGCAGCGCCGAGCGTATCGGTCCGGACGGTCAGATCACCACTGAACCCGGAACTGCCATCAACAATAACGCCATCGGCGGCATCGAAGAGATCAACGGCACCCCCTTGATTCAACGTTACGGTATCGCCGGAACCAACCGCGGTTGCATCGAGCGTCACCGACGTGGAGTTGGTATTGATCTCAGAGTCGAATCCGTTGAGAACGATGTCCACATCGTTGCCACCGGTCACGTTCGCCGTGAGCTTGTTGGTAAGCGCACTCGCGTCGACGTCGGCCGATAGATTATTGACCGTGACCGTACCGCTACCCGATGCCGAGAGCTCGTAGAGATCCCCGGAGTTCCCGGTTGAAATCTCATCATCGATCGCGTCATCTGTCAGGTTTGTGGCATCGACCGTGATGTCGTCTACGGAATCGGTCGCTTCCACCTCAAGCAGGCCGGTACCCGCAGTCACCGTTATGTCGTTCTCAGTACCGGAGTCGGTCGCGATGGTGAGCTTCCCGGTAAGGCTCGGTGCTTCGACATCGCTTGTGGTATTCACCAGACGGAAGTCGCCCGCCCCTGTGAGCTCGATTCCACCCGACGCATCCAGACCACTCGCGTCGATCGTGACTTCTCCGCCAGTGGCATCGCTGTTGATCTCATACTCGGCATCGCCGGTCAGTGTGAGATCCGTTCCATTGTCGCTGTCTGACAGCTGCTCCGCCTCAACAACAATGTCCAGCTTAGTCGTATCCGTATCGTCGCTGTCATCACCGGATACCGTCAGGCTATCGCTGCCTGCCGTAATGGTGAGCTTCTGTGTACTGGCATCCGTACCCGTGATGCCCGAGGTATTGACTGTCACCGCGCCGCTGGCTGCCGAGGCGTCGACATCGGCCTCCACGTTGTTGGCCGTCATGGTTGAGCTGCCGGAGAGCGTCAACTCCTCATCATCCAGTTCCGTAGCGTCTATGGTGACGTCACCGGAATCCGAACTCACGCGTGTGAGATCATCACCCGTGTTGATACTCACATTGCTGGCGCCGGATTTCGTCTCAACGTCAAGGGTACCGGTCATGACCCCGTCGTTCGTGCCGCCTGTGGCATCGACGGTGGTAGAGCTCCCAACCCGGGAGACCAGCATCGGCGACCCGTCACCCACGAGCGTCAGATTCGAGCCCGCGGCGAGCTCAAAGGCGTCGATGAAGGTGAGCTCCGTGGAACTGGCCGCGTCAACCCGTGCGTTGCCAGCTCCAAGCTCGATGTCGACGTCATCCTTAGCGCCGTCCGTGATCTGCCCTCGCGTGACGTCAAGTTCTCCAAGGAGGCCTGTGGCATCCACATCCGCCTTGAGATCGGTTACGGTTACATCGCCACTGCCAAGGGCGACGACCTCGAGAATCTCCGTCTCCTGATTCCGCGTGTCGCTCTTATCATCGAGGAGCGCACCCGCATCAACGCGAATCGTGTCGTTGCCATCCTCGGCATCGACGGTGGTCTTGCCCGTCCCGGCGGTGACCAGGATGTCATCGGCGCTGCCATCATCCTTTGTTCGGACCGTGACCTCGCCCGTGAGCGACTCGGCATTGACATCAGCTGCCGTACCCGTCAGCTCGAAGTCGCCGCTGCCCTCGAGGGTGACCTCGTTATCGTCAGCAATTGCCGATATATCCAGTGAGAGCAATTCACCGTCGCTTTCATTGACGATGACATACTCGGCGTCTCCCTGGAGGGTCAGCGTCTCGCCTGCCTCACCTGCCAGATTACTGCCATCCACGCGGATATCGATGACGTCCTTATTGCCGTCATCGGAATCGTCGCCGTTAATGGTGGTGTCGGTCGTACCGACAACAATCTCCATCGCTGGCGTGTTGCTGTCGCCAGTCCCCGTACCAGTCAGTGAGTCTGTATTAATCGTCAGGGAATCACCGGAGAACCCGGCGGCGTTGATGTCCGCCTCAACGCCGTTGACCGTCATCGTGCCGGCGCCATCCAGCGTGAGCTCCGCGTTGGAAAGGCTGCCGGATATCGTGCCATCACCGGAGATGTTGGCCGCATCGATGGTGACGTTGTTACCTGTCGCGCCTGAGATCACCGCATTGTTCGTACCTGCGGTAATCGCGAATGCACCGGCACCGGTGCGGGTGTCGACATCAAGCAGACCAGTCAGCGCACCGGCGTCGAGATCCGCACCCAGCTCACCGACCGCGATATCGGCATCGCCCTCAATGAAAAGATCACCCGCGCCGGTGGCGTCAGCAGAGAGCGCGCCAGCATCCACTCGCAGGTCGGTTACCTGACCGCTACCGGCATCGACAACGTCAGCGGTGATTTCGGTACGTCCCTCACCAATGCTGATCAGGCGATCGGCACCATCAGTGAGTTCACCCGTCGTGACATCGAGCGTCCCGCTAAGGACACCGATATTGCCGACTTCGTCTGCATCGATATTCTGGACGAGATTGTTGACGACGACATCGGAGTTCCCCGTCAGCGTCAGTGTCTCGGACCCGGTAGCGTCCATCCCAGTCGCGTCAATGGTGACTGTATCGCTTCCGTTCGTCCCGTCGATCGTTGCGTCCGTATCGCCAAGACTGATGTCGATGGTCCCGTCGACCTGATTATCCCGCGTCGTGACGAACAGCTCAGCGCCGTCCATGCCATCTGCCGCGATATCACCGATCAGATCATTGACTGTGACTTCCGACGATCCATTGATGTCTAGCTCGGTGCCGTTGGCCAGTTCGTCGGCTTCGACGGTAACTGTCCCGGCGGCGCTAGTTCCCGTATTGAGCGTTGTCGCTGCGACGCCGGTCAGCACACTGACGCCGGTCGCGCCAGAATCGGTGGTGACCGAAAGCGTTCCCTGCAGAGAGGAGCCCGCCCCATCGCCATCCGCATCGACGACTACATTCGAGCCGACATTGTCAGCCTCAAAGTTGGCATCCCCATCAAGCGTCAAGCGATCGGTGCTGCCCATTGCATTGGCATCAACGATTACCTGATCGCCCGCGGTGGTACCCGTGATGGTGGTGCTGTCCTGGCTCGCCTCGATGGAGACATTGTTATCGGCGACCGTAGATGCCGTGGTGATATCGAGCACG
The DNA here is from genome assembly GCF_009805925.1 of Spiribacter sp. SSL99. Classification (NCBI taxonomy): domain Bacteria; kingdom Pseudomonadati; phylum Pseudomonadota; class Gammaproteobacteria; order Chromatiales; family Ectothiorhodospiraceae; genus Spiribacter; species Spiribacter sp. SSL99. The sequence goes on from NZ_MAOM01000021.1 coordinate 103,092, forward strand.
CCGGAGCTGCTACCCGCAACAATATCGCCCTGGAGCTCGGTCACGGTGGCATCGGACGAGCCAGTCAACGTCAGTTCGAGGTCATTATTCAGCTCGGTGGCATCAATAACGCCCGATCCCCCGGAGCTGTTCACGGTCGTGTTGTTGGTACCCGTGAGAAGCGTGTAATCGGCGCCGTTGACAGTGCTGACCTCCAACGTGCCTGTCAGCGCCCCACTATCGGTATCGAAGCCGAGGTGGTCCGACGCGTCGATCGTGATGGACTGAGCCAAGCTGACCGTGACACTGCCGGTGCCGTCCAGGTCAAGCTGACCGCTTGTCAGTTCCCTGGCATTGACCGCGGCTGAACTACCCGTGCGCGTGGTGACGCTTGTGTCGTCCGAACCGGTCGTGACATTAACCTGCCCCACTGAATCAGCGAGATTGACGTCGAGCTGCCCCTGGAAATTGATGGACGACCCCTCGCCATTGCGATCGGCGAAAATGTCGGCCGACAGATTATCGACCTGCAGGGTGTCATTGCCCGTCGCACTGCCACCGCGAACAAAAACGTCAGTCGGCTCAGCAGCGACATTCTCGGCATCAAGCAGATTCTTTCCGCTAGTACCGTCGGTATCCGTAGTGAGGATCAAGTCCTCAACATCATCGACCGTCGTCTGGGAAGTACTGCTGCCGTTCTGGCTGAATTCGATCTCGAGCTCATCTGCGCTCGAGGAGCTGCCATTGTAGAAACGAACAACCCCGTCGAATTGTTCACTCGTCGTGATGACGTCGTTGTTGCCTGTATTGTCGAACAGAACCTCTTCAACACCGGTGAGAGTACCCAGCGTGAAATCAACCCTGCCGCCGGCATCAATAATGACCTGATCGGTGTCGGTGTCAGGGCCTGCACCGTCATCTGTAATACTATCGCCGCTCTCGAAACCGACCCCAATCTCGCGGGTCCCATCACCGTTGATGATATCCGGGGTAATCAGGAAATCGTCGCTGCCCTCGCCGCCGTCGACGACATCCGCGCCCGTGCCACCGCGAATGACATCATCGCCATCACGACCGAATAAGACGTCATCGCCATCGCTGCCACGCAGCGTGTCGTTACCACCACGCCCAAGCACATAGTTGGGCGTCTCAAGCTGATCCGGACTACCACCACCGCTGTAATCAAATGCAGCGTCCTGCTCAGCGCTGACATAGATTTCATTCCCGGTGTCACCACGGTCTGCATAGTCATTCGTGGAGTCGATCGACCCATCCAGCGTACCCCAGACCAGCGTAACGTCATTGAACTGGAGGTTCTCAGCCTGGATGTAGTCCGTCTGGCGGATGCCGTTCTGAACATAGTCGACCTGGAAGATCGGCTGATCCGGGTCAAACGAGACACCTTCCAGCTCTGTTGGCAGCTCGGCTCCGTCGCCCAGCACCGCATCACCGCTGGAATAGAAATCATCTAAGAATCCATCACTTCCACCCCCACCACCGATATCTTCAAGAAGATGGTCGGCACGGTTGATGAGGTAATCGGAGGTATCGCCCGAGAAGAGGGCCGTGTCGTCTCCGCTACCGCCAACGAAGGTATTCGTCGTGCCATCAACTCGATTGACGTTGTAGGTGTCGTCGCCGGCATCACCCGTAATGTCGTCGCTACCAGCACTACCCACGAACGTGTCGTTGCCGGCTCCGCCGGCGAGCGCGTCGTCCCCTTCGCCACCGTCAATGGTGTCACCGCCACCACCGCCGCCAATGGTGTCGTCCCCGCCACCGCCGGAGAGCACGTTGACCTGCTCATCACCGGTGATGGTGTCACCGAATTCAGTGCCTGTGACGTTCTCTATATCCGAGACGCCACTGGTGGAGGTGATATAGACATTCGTGTTGTTGAGCGTTCCAGTGACGAATTCCCCTTCGCTCGTACCATCCTCATCAAAATCAACATCGCCCGTATTCGTCAGATCAATGTTGAGCTCGGCGTCCGGTTCGCTGAAAACAACCGTCTCGTCAGCTGCTGCAGTACCCTCGACAACCAAATCTTCGAAGCCGCTGAAGTCGGTCGAGTCGATCGCGTCGCTGCTTTGATCCGCCGTCTCGAATGTATTGAGCTTGAGCGACTCGCCAAGGCTGGTCTTGAACGTATTGCCATCGGCGAAATCGTTGGTGTTGGTGGTTACACCATCACCACTGACAGGGACATCGAACTGGTTGCGCAACACACGAATATCAGCATCCGCCGCATACGTCCCGGCGTCACCAATGTTGACGCCCGCCGTGTTATTAACGAAGACACTGCTCGCGATATCAATATCTGAAGTCGACGCGGCGCCATCCAACGCCACACCATTGACCGAGGAGGCGAACGTGTTCCCGGTCAGATCCGCGGTCGCTGCATAGTTCTGCGCGAGGTTGATACCCGTATCCAGCGCGTTGAAGTCACTCGCTGCCACGGTGACGTCAGCATCCGTCGCCGTCACGTTCAGGCCCGTCGCGCCATTCGCCGAACCACTGCCAATGAAGGCCGCGTCACGAATGACCGCGCCCGAGCCGGCACTGGTCACCTCTACGGCATCGGAGCTGTCCGCGACAGCGAACCGGATTCCGTCAATGGTCACATTCGACTGATCGATCGTCAGCTTGTCGCTGATCACTGCCGCGGAGACAGTACCGGAGCCCTGAATCGTCAGACCTTCGGTGACCGAGTTGCTGAACGAACCGACTGACACGCCATCCGCGATGGCAATGGTATCCGTTGTTGTGCCTGATCCGTTGCCGACGGCGGTGAGCGCGGAGTCGAAATCGCCATGAAGGCTCTGGAGCTCGCCCGAATCGTTGAGTACCCGGAAGTCCTTGGTCAGATCATGAGTGTTTCCACCACTGACAAAACTGCCGCCGGAGACGGATCCACCCTCATCCAGGGTCTCCACACCCTCATAACGATTGGTCCCATCGCTGCCAGACACCGTGACCGACGCCGTGTCCTCAAAGCGATCGGCATCGCTCATCGTGATCGTATCCGACGCGGCAATTACCGCCGTGTCGTCACCCACACCGCCGACGAATTCATCATCGCCTGCCCCGCCAATGAAGATATCGTCCCCCGAGCCGCCCAGCGCAGAGTCGTCACCGGACTGGCCAACAATAATGTCGTTACCGGTGCCGCCGAATATCTGATCGTCACCCGTGCCGCCGTAGAGGAAATCATCACCGGACTGTCCGTATAGGCCGTCCGCTTCGCCTCCGCCGAAGATGACATCATCAAATTCCGAGCCGCGGAGTGTATTGGCGCCATCACTGCCCTGAATTTCCGCACCGTCGACAATGACCGTGCCACCGTCGGTGCCATCACCATCCTCATCGGGCAGGGTGACGTCATGATCCTCGCCGTCATCCGTCAGCGCCGACGCGTCAAGATCCAGAGCAAGCCCGGTGCTGCCACCGCCGGTGTTCGTGATGACGAACTCTTCAACCCCTGTCGTATGCGCCTGTATGAACAGGTTCTGATTGTTCGCCGTGCCCTGGAACTGAAGGGTGTCAGTCTCCGTTCCACCGGAGACAGCGGTATCGGTGATGTAGTCATCAACGCTGGAGGTCACTGTGCGCGTGGTGCCAAACGCATCCGAGCGGGTATCAGCGCCAACAATGAACGTATCCTCGCCCGCACCACCGTTGAGGGTATCCGAACCTGCTCCACCGTAGAGGGTATCGCTACCGGCACCACCGGACAGAGTGTCATCCCCGCTGCCGCCGAAGATCGTGTTGTTCTCCGCGTTACCGGTGCCAGCGAAATTACCGGTACCCGTATAACGGAGCACTTCGACATTATCCGTCAGATCGTAGTCATTCAGCGTCGTGCGAACTTCATCACCGCTGCCTTCACCACCTGCCTCGCTGACCTCGTCATCCTTGGTCACCCGATAGAGGTCGTTGCCACTGCCACCTTGTAGCTGATCGGCCGCATTCCCGCCAATGATGAAATCATTGCCATCACCACCGATCAGGCGATCGATTCCATTTGTGCCACTGATCTCGTCGGGACCACTGCCACCATCAATGATCTGTCCGGTGATTGCCCCGATCGTATTAGACCCCGCCAGCAACGAGTCGAGCCCCGACATCGTCTGTGCAGGACTCTCGTCGACCTGGACAACATCGCCGGATGCCGTGAGGCTGCTGGTCGTGCTATTCGGTGAAAAAGCCTCGATCTGCGACTTTCCTAAGCGCAGCTCCGCACTATCGTTCTGGACGAATGAGTCGACGCCGCGATTATCCGTCGCGCCAACCGTCACTCCCTCCAGGTTTCCGATCCGGGTCGCTGACAGCCCTTGAAGACTACTTGCCGTATCCTCCACGGTCAGGACATCAATCTGATTAATCGCCGTTGCCGAGTCGAGTGCATCGACCTCACTCACAGATCCTGTGACCTCGAACTGCCCGGTCAGTGTGAGTGACTGCCCACCAAGTTGACTGGCATCGAGTGTCACCGTGCCCGAATCGCTGGTCTCGACGGTGTTGTATCGCGTGAAACCGGGCGCCGTCAGGTCAATCCCTGAATTATCAATGTTGCTAGCCGTGTCACGGATCGTGTCGATCGTGACACCGTTGAAGCTGAGATTCTGACTGTCGATACCCTCGGCGTCGGCGATTGAAACCGGAGAGCTGGCATCGACAAGGATAATATCGCCGGTGCTTGACTCATTGACTGCGGCAGCCACGGCTTCCGATATATCGGCATAGCCACCGACACCAACCACACGGGCCGTTACGTCGGCAAACTGAAGGACTTCAACATTGCTGACGGTGTCAACGTCATCACCGCTGTTGCGTGTATCGCTGATTGTCAGCGAACCGCCACCAAGGCCGGTGATGTTGTAATCTGAGAAGTCTCCGGTGTAGACCGCTGTATCGCCGGCGCCTACACCACCGTCGATGGTGTCGTTACCCGCACCACCCGTTAGGGTGTCGTCGCCACTCCCGCCGTTGAGGGCGTCATTCCCTGTGCCACCGGTAGCAACGTCATCACCGTCCAGTAGATTGATGGTGTCATTGCCCGCGCCACCGTCAATACCCGTATCCGCCTGGTTCGTTTCATCGAGCAGATCATCGCCGGAAGAGGCGATGTACTCGAAGGGGGGCAACGTGACGCCATTCTCGGTGGTCGGCGTCTGCGTATTCTGTATCGCGCTGCTGAACCCGAAAGCGTCAGTCTGTGCGATGGTTAACTCGAGGGTCCCAGAGGTAACGGTAACCTCATCCAGGCCTCTTGTATTGACCAAGTCATCGATATCACTGGTGCTGAGCCCACCGATACTCGAGGCATCATCATTGAGGATGAGTGTATTGGCAGAGCTGTAGACAGCAGCATCCAACCCCAGCACATCGCTGGCACTACCCGTTACCGTGATGTCTCCCGCGCCACTGAGGGTAACCGCCCGGCCACCGAGTTCTGCGGCATCTATTGTCGCAGTCTGTCCGGAGGACGTATTCGTGATGGTCGTAAACCCAGTAAACGCGGCATCCGAGAGCGTCTTGCCCTCCAGCGTCGTCGCCGTGTCGGCGAGCTCAGTCAGCGTAATGCCATTCTCGAAGGTCAGGGATTTGTCATTGATGGTCTCGGCGGTCGCAACGTCAACGGCTGAGGCCGTTTTCACCAGAATGGAATCACTGCTCGTCGCTGCATCAGCCGCGGCTTTAATGTCCGCGTGGCCACCTGCCCCGACGACCTGGATCGTGTCGTCCGAGAAGACAATTTCTTCGATATTGCGAAGCGTATCGGTAACGCCGCCAACCGTTACCTCAACAACCTCGCTCGCGCCGGAGCCGGAGAACGCAAGGCTCGCGCTACCAACGCTCGCGCTGTAGGTCACCGAATCATCGCCCGCTCCCGCAGTAAAGCCATCCCTTCCGTTGAAGCCATCTGCCTGAATATCGAGGGACTGCGTGCTGCCGAGGTTACCGCCCTCCAGGGTGAAGGTATCGTCGATACCACCACCAGCGATCGTCAAGGTGGTTCCGCCATCAACGAGACCGGTTCCTAGCTGGACGGTCGTTGAGGCACTGTCGTTATTGACCAGCAGCGTCTCGATGCTGCTCGCTGACGTCAAACCGCCGAAGTCGTAGGTGCCGGCACCATCCAGACGCACAGTGTCCGAGCCGGCTCCACCCTCTACCGTGTCCGATCCGACCTCTGCCGGCGCGTTGTACACGAACACGTCATTGCCAGCATCGCCCCGAAGAATATCCGGCCCGGCACCGCCAGTCAGCGTGTCATTGTCCGCACCGCCATTGAGCGTATCCGTTCCTACACCACCGGTAAGGGCATCGTCGCCCGCACCGCCGCCCAGCGTGTCGTCACCCGCTCCACCCTCAAGCGTATCGTTGCCATCATTGCCAGTGAGCGTATCAGCGCCGCCTTCGCCCTTGAGTGTATCGGTGCCACTGCCACCGATCAGCTCGTTATCTGCGCTATTGCCGGTGAGTTTTACGCCGGTGGTATCGAGCGACGCATCAATATCAATTGCATCCGAGCCAGTCAGGACATAATCATTAATGCCTGAGACGTCGTCTGCCTTAATGGTATCGCTCGAATTAGCGGAGGAAAGGGCATCGGCGAACGAATCGAATGCACTGGAGAAGTCACCACTCGACGTGACCGAGGAGGTCTGATTGCCGGCGGAATCAAAGACCGCAAACGGCGCTTCACTGATAGTGATCGTCGCCGCGCTACTGGTGCCGGTTCCATCTGATACGGTCAGGGAGACCGTGTCCCCATCGGCCAGACTGGTCGCATCAATCGTGAGCTCGCCGTTGCTGGCACTGACGTCAACATCGGCGTTGCTGCTCGTTTCCGTCCACGAGCCGTCTGCCGGCGCGTTACTCCCGTCCAGGTCGTTGAACTGAACTGCGGCCGTCTGCTGTGCTTCACCGGTGAAGATTTTTGCGGTGCTCGTGGTGATGACCGGAATGTCGTTCGTTTCGGCCACAGACACCGTTTCTGTAACAGTATTAGAGGAAACTCCCTCTGCATCAGTGACCGTTATTTCGATATTGCGGGCAGCCTCGCTCGGCGAATCCGACGTATTGTTAAATTCTACTGACTGAAGGGCAGCCTCGAAATCCGCCGGTGTACTATTCCCATCGCCCGTCAGCGTAAGCTTGGCTGTCGCATTGAATTGTGGGTCCGGTGTGAGAAAGCGTTGACTCCCACCGCTTTGGACGAATACGACGGTTTCACCGAAAGACCCATGTCCAGCCGCCTGGTTGAAGCTACCGCTGTTATTAATCGCGTCGATGATCGCATCAGCGATGTCCGCTGCAGTATCGCCGGCATTAAGGTCGATCTGCAGGTCCACGTCGGGTTTTTCCCAAGAAAACGTGATCGAATCACCGGACTCTATGGCGCGCCCAACTGGCTCAGACACCTGTATCGTCACGGCGTCGCCATTAGTCGTTTCGTACTCGACCGTCGGCGTAATCTTAACGTCTACATCAGCCGCTACTGACGCCCCGGTAATGCCATTGCCGTTCGTAAATAAAAGCTCATCCCCGAGTTGAGCATTCTTAACGCTAACGGTTGCCGACTGGATCGCACTGTCGTCGCTTAAGCCAAGGCTCGAGTTGAGCGTTACCGCGGCACTCTCATCATCCGATCCCTCAACCTCGCTGAAAGATGGTGTAGCGGCCGGAAGGGTAAGGACTGGCGCATCATTGGTGCCGCTAATCGTGACGGTAGCCGTCTGCTGCGACGACAGCGCGCCATCATCATCGGCAACCTTGTAGGTAAAAGAACCCGTTGCCGATGAGCCTGCGGGCAAGGCATCCAGGTCAACGCTGGATATGGTGTAGCTGCCATCCGCGCTGACCGTCAGGTCAACAACCTGCGTCTGACTACCGCCGTCGGCATCGGTATAGCTCAGCGTCACCGGCACGGACGAGGCAACATTCGAGCTCGCGCCCTCAACCTCAGCAACCGTCAGCGAGCTATCCGCATCATCGACGTCCGTAGCGTTGGTAAGCAGATCGCTCGACGCCGCATCCACCGAGATACCGCTGTCAAGCTCATCCTCGGTGTTGCTCACCGGACCGGCCGTCGTAACCGTCGGCGCATCATTCGTGCCGCTGACCGTGATACTGGCCGTCTGCGCGGAGGACAGCGCTCCATCATCATCGGCAACCTTATAGGTGAAGGAACCCGTCGCCGATGAGCCCGCGGGCAAGGCATCCAGGTCCACACCGGCAACGCTGTAGCTGCCATCGCTGCTGACCGTCAGATCAACGTCCTGCGTCTGGCCATTGCCGTCGGCATCGGTGTAGCTCAGCGACACCGTCACCGCCGAGCCAACATTCGCGCTGTCGCCCTCAACCTCGCCAACCTCGAGCGAGCTATCCGCATCATCGACGTCCGTGGCGTTCGTCAGAAGATCGCTCGACACCGCATCCACCGAGATACCGCTGTCAAGCTCATCCTCGGTGTTGCTCACCGAACCGGCCGTCGTGACCACCGGCGCATCATTCACCGACGTGACATCAACCGTGAGCGTGTTCGCGCTCTGGTCGGTGTCCTCACCGCCGTTGCCAGTGCCACCGTCATCGACCACCTGGAAGTCAAAGCTCGCATAGCCCGAGCCGTTGGCATCGGCAGCCGGGGTAAAGGTGAGATCGCCACTGCTGATCGCCGCAACTGTGATCGAATCCCCCGAACTCACCGCGCTCCCATCAAGCTTGAGCGAACCAGCACTCGGCAGCGTGGCAATCACGACCGAGGCAAACGCATCCGAGTCAGCGGTATCACTAAAGCCAATGGCTGAGGCCTGGAGCGAATAGGTCGCATCCTCAACCGACGTGACCG
>NZ_MAOM01000022.1:0-111773 GCF_009805925.1 Spiribacter sp. SSL99
TCTGTGGGCTTGGCTCAGGCTCTGACCGGGTACTGGCGTCGGGCGCAGGCTCAGGTTCTGGTGCCGGGGCCGGGGACGGTTCTGCTTCAGGCTCAGGCTCAGGCTGGGGCTCTGGTTCAGGATCGGGCTGGGGCTCTGGTTTGGGCGCGGGCTCTGGCGCCTCCGCAATGTCCTTTTGCGTCTCGGCGATGGATGGCGAGGGGGCCGCGCCAAGCTCGATCCGCAGCCGATCGTCGGCAGCGCCCGGCGCGAGCGATTCCGGCGGACTGAGGGGTGGAGTAAGCCCCAGCAGCCCGGCATGGGCCAGACCCGCCAGCAGAAAAGCCAAGATCCAGATCCCGCCGCCGCGGTTCATGGCGCTCGGGTTACCAGGTCCACCGTCTCGACACCCTCATCGCGCAGCCGGCCGAGGATTGCCACAACCTGGGCGGCGTCAGCCCGCGCATCGGCGACGAGGCGGATCGTCGCGACGCCCCGGGCGCCCTGACGGTCCATGGCGGCAATGGACCGGGAGAGGGCGTCGGCATCGACCCTCTCGCCGTCGATCGCCACCGAACCGTCCCGCGCGATGTGGATGACAGTGTCCGCCGAGGTTTCGAGGGCGGCACCGTCCTGTTCCGGGGGCGTGACGGCAAACGGTGCCGATGGGCTCAGGTGACCGGCAATCAGATAGAACGCCAGCAACAGGAACACGACATTGATCAGTGGCAGCAGACCGGCCTCGCGGTCGGCGGATCGCCGCCGAGGGGGAGTCTGCAGTCCGATCATGCGTCCTCCCCGTTTTTCAGTAGCGAGACCTCGATATCAAGGCGCTGCATTTCACCGAGCGCCTCAAGTGTGGTCTGCAACGAGACACCCGCCCGCGGCTGGAGGTGGATGCCGCGGACATCGCGCGTATTCACGGCCGCCTCAACGGCATCCATCATTCCTGCAGCGGGCACGCGCCGCCCCTCAATGATCGCGGCATCAGGCTCGAGGCTGACCCGCAGGATGTCAGAGGCGGTCGTGCCGGCCCCGGCGGGCGGGGCGATACCGACGGCTACCTGCTGGCGCGATTCGAGCGTCGAGGCGAGCATGAAAAATATCAGCAGGATGAAAATGACATCGATCAGTGGCGTCAGGCGGATCAGTGTGTGACGCGGTGGGGTATCGAGGGCAATTCGGGGGCCAGCGCCCATTACGAGGCCCGTTGATCGAGCCGCGCTGGACGCCGGGTGAAGAGCTCGGTGACCAGGCTGTCCATTTCCTCGCCCAGGTGCTGGACGCGTGCTTCCAGCCAGGTCGCGGCGGCCACCGCCGGGATCGCGACCGCCAGCCCCACGGCGGTGGTGGACAGGGCCTGCCAGATGCCGGCTGAGAGCACTGCCGGGTCGCTGCCAGTCCCGGTCTGCTCAAGCGCCTGGAACGCATCGATCATGCCGAGCACGGTGCCGAGCAGTCCCAGTAGCGGGGCGAGGCTCGCGATCAGTTCAAGCGGCCGCAGCCCGCCGCGCAGGCGTCGCAGCTGGGCCTGGCCCAGTCGGGCAAGATCCTCGCGGAGTCGGGCCTCATCGGTATCGGCCTTCTGCAGTCCCTGGATGGCCCGGGCGACCAGCTGCCCGGCGGGGCTGCGCGCGGCACTGACGCAATCGGTGGCCTGATCGATGTCACCGGCGGTGAAGGCATGGACCGCGGCCCGCGCCTCGCCGAGTCGATGGCTGCGTGTGAGCACGGATTGCGCGATCTTGGCAAGCACGATGGCGAGCGCGGTGACGGACATCGCGAGCAGCAGGCCGATCACCGGTCCGCCGGTTTGGTAGAGGGCGACGAGACGATCGAGTGCGGTCATGCGCCAAGCATACGTCAGCGCGGCGATGCGGCGAAATTGCCTCTGTTAGACTGGCGGCTTGTCCAGAGGAGTATCCATGAGTCTGATCCGCGTTGATGAAATCGAGTTTTCCGTCGGTGGTCCGCCGCTGCTCAAGGATGCATCGCTGACCATTGAGGATCGCGAACGCGTGTGCCTGGTCGGCCGCAATGGTGTCGGTAAATCGACGTTGCTGCGCATCATCGAGGGCGCGATCGAACCGGATGCCGGACGGGTGCAGCGTGGTGAGGCGGCGAAGGTCTCACGCCTCGAGCAGGCCGTCCCCGATCATCTCGACGGTCGGGTGTTCGATGTGGTGACCGAAGGCCTGGGATCGCTGGGGGAGCTGCTTGCCCGCCACCATGATCTGGCCATGGCGATCGGCGCCGGTGAGGGCGACATCGACGAGCTCACCGATCTGCAGTCCCGCATCGAGGCGGCGGGCGGCTGGCAGATCGAGCAGCGCGTCGATGCCGTGCTGACCCGCTTCGGGCTGCCGGCGGACAGCCTTTTCTCGGGGCTTTCCGGTGGTCTCAAGCGGCGTGTCCTGCTGGCACGCGCGGTGGTACCGGGCCCCGACGTGCTGTTGCTCGACGAGCCCACCAACCACCTGGATATCGAGGCGATCCGTTGGCTCGAGAACTTCATGCGCGAATTCGATGGCGCCGTGGTATTCGTCACCCATGACCGGGCCTTTCTGCAGGCCGTCGCCACCCGCATCGTCGAGATCGATCGGGGTCAGCTCACCAGTTGGCCAGGCGATTATGCGAACTACCTGCGACGCCGCGAGGAGCGCGATCATGCCGAGGCCGAGGAGCAGGCGCGTTTCGATAAAAAGCTCAAACAGGAGGAGGCCTGGATCCGTCAGGGCATCAAGGCTCGGCGAACCCGCAACGAGGGCCGGGTGCGGGCCCTCAAGGCCATGCGCAAGGCGCGCGCCGAACGCCGTGAGCGGCCCGGTGAGGCGCGGCTGACAATGGCCGAGGGCGAGCGCTCCGGCAAGCGGGTCATCGAGGCCGAGCATCTGAGCTATGCCATCGACGGCAAGCCGCTGGTGACCGATTTCAGCACCCGCATCATTCGTGGTGACCGGATCGGTATCCTTGGCCCCAACGGAGTGGGCAAGACCACCCTGATCCGGCTGCTGGTCGGCGAGCTGGCGCCGGACAGCGGGTCGATCAAACTGGGGACAGGGCTTCAGGTGGCCTACTTCGATCAGCACCGTGCGTCGCTGGACGACCGCCGCACGGCGCGCGAGAACGTGGCCGGCGGCGAGGACTTCATCGATCTGGGGGATGGCAAACGGCGTCATGTAATGGGTTATCTGCAGGACTTCCTGTTCTCGCCCGAGCGTGCCAATGCCCCGATCAGCCGGCTGTCGGGGGGCGAGCGCAATCGCCTGCTGCTCGCGCAGCTGTTTGCGCGCCCCTCGAATCTGCTGATCCTCGACGAGCCCACCAATGACCTGGATGTCGAGACCCTCGAGCTGCTCGAAGAGCGGTTGGTGGACTACACCGGCACGCTGCTGCTGGTCTCGCACGATCGGGCGTTTCTCGACAATGTCGTCACCAGTGTTTTCGTTCCCGAGGCCGGTGGCCATATCGGGGAATACGTCGGCGGTTACGAGGACTGGCGGCGGCAGAGTCAGGCAGACGCCGCGCCCCGGGAGCCGGCGAAGCGTCGCGCCAGTAAGCCGGCATCGTCGCCGAAAAAGCCGCGTAAGCTGAGTTATGGCGAGGCCCTGGAGCTCGATGAACTGCCCGCGCGCATCGAAACGCTGGAGGCTGCCGCCGAAGCCGCGCGTGAGAAGGCCAATGATCCCACCCTCTACCAAGCGGACGCAGCCACCGTTCAGGCCACTCTGGACGCCCTCGAGCAGGCCGAGGCCGAGCTCGCCGCGGCCTATGACCGCTGGGAGGCCCTGGAGGCGCAGCGCGCCCGTCTGGGCTAGGTGTTGACCACGCCCGCCGGGTCCAGCGGGATCATCGGGCCGCCGGCGGCCTGCGCATCGGCCGGATCGTGGGTGACCAGCAGGGCGGGGATCGACCGGGCCCGGATGTGGTCGAGCACAAACCCGCGAATCTCGTTGCGCAGCGCCTGATCGAGCCGCGAGAAGGGCTCGTCCAGCAGGATTGCCTCGGGCTCGGCCAGCAGGCTCTGCATCAGCGCGGCGCGGGCCCGCTGGCCGCCGGACAGCGTCGCCGGGTCTCGGTCGCCCATGCCCTCGAGGCCCGCCGTGGACAGGGCTTCGTCGACCAGCCGTGCACGCGCCCGTCGTCCCCGCACCGTCGCCCGCAGACCGAACGCCAGATTGTCACCGACGCTCAGATGCGGAAAAAGCCCGGCGTCCTGAAACATCATGCCGATGCGCCGCTGTTCGGCGGGGAGGCCATTGAGGGGGCGGCCATTCAGCGCGAGGTGACCGGTCAGCGCGAAGCCGGCGGGCAGATGCCCGGCAATCCCCTGCAACAGCGTCGTCTTGCCCACACCCGAGGGGCCCATCACGGTGGTCACGCTGCCCGCTTCGACCTGGATGGTGAGCGGCGCAAACAATGGCTCGCCACTTGGAGCCCGGATGGCGAGTGAGTCAATCGCCAGCGGCATAAGGCGACTCCCTGAGAAAACGACGGCGCCGTGCGCGCAGCGGCGGCGTCATGATGGCGATGGCGTAGGCGGCGATCGGGATCAGCATCTGGAGCATGGCATAGACCGCGGTGATGCGGCGATCCGCCCCGCTCGCAAGACTGACTGCCTCGGTGGTGAGGGTGTTGATGCGCCCGCCGCCCATGACCAGCGTGGGCAGATACTGGGCGATGGAGACCGCCACGCCGATGGCGGCAGCCGCCAGCACCGGTCCCAGCAGGACCGGCAGCTTGACCCGCAAAAGGCGTCGCAGCGGCCCGGCCCCCAGGCTCGCGGCCTGACGGCTGAGAAGCGGGTCATACCCCTGCCACGGACCGACCAGAATCAGAAGCACATAGGGGAAGACGAACAGTAGGTGTGCCCAGCCTACGGCAAGCAGCCCGGGGCCGATTCCCAACTGAAGGAAGCCGAACTGCAGCCCGGGCAGAAACCCGATCTGAGGCAGCAGCAACGGCAGGTAGAGGATTCCGGCCAGCAGCGTCGCCCCGCGGCGGTGCTCGCTCTCAAGCCAGGCGATGGCAAGGGCCAATGCCAGTGCGGTCGTTACCCCCGCGAACAGCAGGCTATGGCCCAGTGGCCCGATCCAGCTATCGCCCGGCTGCCGCCAGGCGGCCATCGAAAGCTGATCGGGGAGGCGGCTGGGCCACGGCCAGCGCCAGGTCACCGACCAGACCATCAATGCCAGGATGGCCGCACTCCCCAGACTCATCAGGACCGGATTGAGCGCCCTGGCGAGCCCCAGGCCAAAGCCCGCCAACCATCCCCGGCGCCCGCGCCGCAGCGCCACACGGCCAATGAGGGCGGTCATGCGCTCGATCGTCCAGACGCCGGCGAAGGTGACGAGGACCACCATCGCCTGCAGCAGGGCCCCGGCCCCCGCGGTCAACAGGCTCGAGAGTTCGGGCGCGGTATAGGCCCGCAACACCGTGACGGCGAGCACCGGCGGATTGGCGGGCCCCAGAATCAGCGCCATGTCGACGTTCGAGAGCGCATAGCTGAGCACGATCAGCGTCGGCAGCCGGATCTGGGGCCACATCAGGGGCAGAACCACGCGGATCCAGGCGGCCGATCGGGAGTATCCCAGTGATCCTGCCTGGACCAGCCAGCGCTGGACCGGCAGATGGCTGACGGAGGCACTCATGATCAACGCCAGAAACGGCACCTCTTTGACCAGTAAGCCCAGGATCAGGCCGATGCCCATCGGATCGCCCACCAGCGCCCAGTCGGGGGGCCGGGTCAGATCGAGGGGCGCCGCCACGAGCCGCAGTAACCAACCGGAGGGCGCAAGGATAAACGCAAGGCCGATGGCGATGGCGGCGTGGGGCGCGGCGAGAAAGGGGGCCAGCCAGGGCATGAGGGAGCGGCCAATGGATCGGCCGTGAAGGCTGGCGACCAGCGCAAAGGCGAGGGCAAAGCCGAATCCGGTGGCGCTCAGCCCGGTCCACAGGGTGAGCTGGATCGAGGTTGCGAGTCCCGGCTGGTCAAGCAGCGTCCGCCAGGGGGCGAGTCCGATACTGCGCTCGCCAAGCGCGGGCAGCCAGCCGAACGCCGCGCCGAGGGTCTGCGCCAACCCGAGCAGCACCGGACCGATGAGTACCGCAATGATCAGGATCCGCAGCCCGGTGCGCAGGACAGCCGCCACCGAGCGTTAGCGGGTGTAGCGCTGCGCCCAGGTCTCGATGAGCCGTGTCATCCAGCTGGGATGCGGTTCAGGCAGCGTCCTGCCCAACGCCTCGCGGCTGGGCAGTGCGGGCGCGTCGGGCAGGGCTTCAAAGCGGGCGCGCTGCTCGGCGCTCAGCCGATCGAAGTCGAGCACCGAAAACGCACCCAGCACTTCGATGTTCTGCATGTGCGCCTGGGCCCGTGGTGAGAGGAGGAAGTTGGCGACAACCCTGGCGCCGGCGGTATGCCGGGCGTTGTAGGGGATCGCCACGAAACTGACATTGCCGATGCTGCCCGCCTCCGGAATCAGTACCCGCGCTGTCGGCGGCAGCAATCCCTGCTTGATGGCGGCGGCCGTAGAGGCCGGGTCAAATGACAGCCCGATATCAACGGCCCCGTCGTTGAGCAGCCGCTGCTGCTCGGATTCGTTGGCCGGATAGGTCTCGCCGCCACGCCACAAGTGCGGCTGTATGGCGTCATACCAGTCCCACAGTGGAGCGGTTGCTGTGGCGAAGTCGGCCTCCTCCACCGGCGCCTGAAGGACCGCCGGGTCGGGCGTCAGCTCGATCAGCGCCTGTTTGAGGAATGTCGCGCCCATGAAGTTATCCGGGTGCGGGTGCGTAAAGCGGGCCGGGTTGGCCTGCGCCCACTCCAGCAGGGCCGGCATGGTCCGCGGTGGATTCTCGACCCGGGCGGCGTCGTAATTGAAGACAAAGCGTGCCAGTCGCCACGGGCTCTCGAGCCCCTCGGTCGGGACCGTGAAGTCGGTGGTATTGGCTGATCCGCGACTGAGGTCGAGATAGCGGCTGTTGGGCAGATCCCGCACGAACGGCCCGTGCAGCAGGTCCTGCTCCTTCATCGCCAGAAAGTTGGGGCCGTTGATCCAGAGTAGATCCACTGATCCCTGCTCGTCGCGGCCGGCCGCCTTTTCGGTCACCACCCGCGTTACCGCCTCAGCGGTGTCGGAGAGCTTGACATGGCGGACCGCCACATCGAACCGCGCCTCGGTCTGCTTGCCGACCCACTGGATGAAGGCATTGGTGCGCTGATCGCCGGCCCAGGCATTCCAGTACACCGTCTGACCCTCGGCTTCGCGCAGCGTCTGTGCCCAGTCCGAGCCGGTATCCTCACCAGTCTGGGCAGTGGCCGGCGTCACCAGAGCGATGGCCAGGAGCAGTATCAGTGAGCGCGCACGGACTCGGTGATGTCGGCTGTTCATGAAGCTGACTCCTGCTCGCCGAAAGTCTGGATACCCTGGACCCATCGGGTGAACGTGGTGATCAGACAGGCCAGTGCGAACCCGATGGCGATTTCGCCGAAGTAGCCGGGGAATAAGCAGATTGCGACAAAGAATGCGATGGTCTCGGTGCCTTCGGTGAGTCCGCTCAGATAGTGGATCCCCTTGCCGGTGAACGCCGAGGCGGGCAGGCCACGCTGGGCCGCGATCACCGCGAAGGCAAGAAACGATGACCCGGTCCCGACGAATGCAGTGATGACCACGGCGGCGGGCAGGGCATTGGCGGCCGGGTCGGCCACCGCAAAGCTGAGCGGGACGGTGGCGTAGAAAAAGAAATCAAGGGCGATGTCCAGAAACGCACCCCGGTCGGTGGGCCGGGTCAGCCGGGCGATGGCCCCGTCCAGTCCGTCAAGAAGCCGGTTGAGCAGGATGAATGACAGCCCTGCCAGATAGGCTCCATTGGCGATGAAAAGCAGCGCGATGATGCCCATCGCGAAGCCGGTCAGAGTGGCCGTGTCCGCACCGATCCCGCGTGCCACCATGAATCGGGCGATGGGCGTCAGGGCCCGGCGCTGCAGGGGTTGAAGGGCGGCGTCGAGCACCGCCTATTCCACGCGATTGGGGCTGGCGATCAGTTCCAGGATCATATGCGGCACCGTCAGGGCAGCCAGACCGATGAAGATGACCTGCATGAGTATCGCATCGCTCGGCATGTCCATGAGAAAGGGCACGGCCGCTGCCGCCAGTGCGTAGGTGGCGAGCGTTGTCGGCGCCACCGCCCGCAGCCGCGCTCCCCAGCTGTCGAGGTTGAGATCGCGCGCCGCGATGGTCAGATGCCGCGGGCTGTGCAGAAAGCACCAGTAGGCGATGAAGTAGGCCAGCGGATGCAGCACCGCCGCGCCCACGGCGAGCAGCAGCGGGTCGCGCCAGTCACTCATTGCCCGTTCCGGATGGAGGATCAGTGCGGCCAGCAGGATACCGCCACCGAGCGCCAGCGCCCAGGGCGCGGCTGCGATGATCAGTCCGGTCTGATCAGCGCCGAGCATGGCGAACAGCGGCTCGACGACTGCGGGGTGGAAAGTGACCGGCAGGCCGAGGATCCACAGCCCGTAGCCGATTCCGCCGATGCGCCCGAGGCGATGGGCGACATCGTCACCGAAATGCACGGCGGAGTAGAGCAGAAAGACGGCGAGCGCGATGTTGGGCACCTGCAGCCAGATCGCGATCACCGCCGCGCTCAGCGCCATGTACCCGCCCAGAAAACCGAGCATGCGCGGCGCGTTATCCAGGTGCAGATAGCGTTTCGCCACCGCCGTGTCGAGACTGCCGTGGGGCAGGCCCAGCACCGCGGTGCTGAGCGCGAGCACGGCATAAAGCGGCCACTGACCCGGGAGTAGCGAGATCCCCAGCGAGATCAGCAGTCCGGCAGGGAACAGCCAGTAGGCAGGCGGCCGGTGTGTTGTATCCATGAGCGCCTCCGCAGAGCGAATCGTTGGTGACCGACCAATAGACTACCAAGGTCGACGAGTAGCGGATACGTTGTCAGGTCAAGGACAGGGCTTGCGCGGCTGGCTGACGATGGACAGGATGCGGTTGATCATGGAACGCTCGATCCCTCACCTTGAATCCCTTACCCGTGCGGCGCTCGAGCGTAGCGGGACCCGCGCTGATAATGCACGCTCGGTGGTGGGTGTGGATGCGTCGACGGGATTCGCCTATCCCGCCATCGAGGCGGGTATTTCGGCGGCCATCGCGCCCTGGGGCAGTTGTTTGTGCTGCTGGATCCCGGGTTTTTTGCGGGTGGGGACGACTTCTTGCGGCGCGTTGAGGCGATGCTCTCGACAATGGCTGAGGAACCGGGGGTTCGGCTGCCCGGGGAACGGCGGCTGGCGGCCCGTCACGGGCACGACCAGACCATCGATCTGGATGCCGCCATCCTTGCCGATCTGGAGCAGCGCGCCCGCTCAGCGCCGGCTGGCTGAGTTGAGGTGCGCGCAGTCGTTGAATCGGTTGATGCGGCAGCGATAGGTGCTGAGGCCGCCCGGTGAGCCGAGGTCCTCCCGTTGGGCCGCCGCCGACAGGGTGAATTCAAAGCGTGCTGTGTTCTCGGGCCGAAACCCCCAGATGCGGCGTGTACCCAGCAGCGCGGCCACCAGGTATTGCATGAACCCACCGTGGGTGACAGCAAGGACGGTCTGCCCGTCGGCATGATCCGCCAGCAGTTGATTGATAACCGCCTCGGCGCGTTGCGCCCGTGCCGCGACCGGCTCCGCCTGGGGCACATCGTCCCAATGACCGTCCCGTCGAAATCCCTCGATGATCTGCGGGTAGTCACGATCCAGGTCGGTGGCCGTGCACCCTGAGAAAACCCCCACGTCATACTCACGCAGGGCATCGCGGGAGGCGATGGGCACAGACAGTGCCTGCCCGATCGGGCGTGCGGTGGCGAGAGCCCGCCCCAGCGATGAGCTGTAGAGGACCGGGTTTATCCACTCGCCGGGTTGCCGGGCCTGCTCATGGGCCAGGGCATCGGCCAGCGCCTGGGCCTGGGCCTGTCCGGCGGGAGTCAGCGGATAGTCGCTGTGACCCTGCCAGCGCCCTTCGTCGTTGGCGACGGTCTGGGCGTGACGGATGAGGATTAAACGCATGAGGAGTGTTGTCTTGTCGCTCGTCGGGGCACCCGCTAGAGCATGGCCCACTGCAGTATGATCAATAAAGAGAGCAGCACCGCGACCACCTGCCAGAATGTCACTGGATCGCGGTCGATGAGCGGCTGCCTGCGGGCAGTGTAGCCGAGATCGTTACCGTGGTAGAGCGCGTGAATGAATTCCGATACATCCGCATAGCGCTGCTCGTATCGCGGATGGCAGGCGGTGGATAGAACCGCGTTCAACCAGTCCGGGCATTCCCGCCGCTTCCGTTGCAAGGGCTGGTATCTGAGCTTCCTGAGATCGCTGACCTGCCGGACCTGAGCCGCGGCGGGGCCATAGGGGATATCACCGGTTAGCATTTCATAGGCGATGACGCCCAGCGAGTAAGTGTCGGAACGCTCGGTGCCGTTTGAACCGAGAAAGTACTCGGGTGCGCTGTACTGCTGGGTTCCCAGGATCTGTCGGGGTCGCTCCTGATGATTTTCCGCCACGCCACGGACTTCGACGGCGCCGAAGTCGATGATTTTGACTTCTCCCTGCGCGTCAATCATCACGTTCTCCGGTCGAAGGTCCTGGTGGAGCATTTCCTGGCGGTGCATGGCGCGCAGGCCATATCCGATCTGACTGATGATCTCGCGTACCTCGGCGAGCGAGGGTCTGGGATGATCGCGCATCCATTGGCGCAGGCTCAGTCCCTCGATGTACTCAAACGCGGCGTAGAGGTATTGCGGCTTGAGCGTTCGCGGGAACGGCCTGAGGACGAACGCGCTCGACACGCGGGCCGCAATCCATTCCTCGGCGATGAAGCGCTCCATCGCCGCCGGGTCATCCCTCAGCTCCACCGATGGGACCTTGATGAGCGCGTACTGATCGGAATCCCGGTGTTGGGCGAGAAGGGCGCTACTGCGGTGGGATCGATGGACTTCGCGGATGACCCGGAACTCGTCCAGCGGGTCGCCGGGTTGCAGATCGGGTGGGAGCGGCAGCGTCTCGCTACCCCGCAGCCATTCATCGGTGTCTTTGTCCGGTGCCTGCTCAATTCGTAGCACCTGGGCTGTCACATTATCGTTGCTGCCGTTTTCGAGGGCCGTCTGGCACAGGGCACGGGCAATGTCCTGGCAGCTCTGATCACTTCGCAGGTGGGCGCCGAGCGCCTGTTCGCTGACGAATTCGTGGACGCCATCGGTGGTCAGGACAAACCAGTCGCCGATATCGAACTGGCTGGTTGCGTAGTCCAGCTCAACGGCCGCCTGGACGCCGATGGCCCTCGACAGCGCGGCCTTACCGTCGACCCCGACCGCATGATGATCCCTTGTCAGTGGCTCGGCCGCCGTTGGGGTGAATCGGCAGGCCCGGGTATCTCCGACATGCACGCAGTGCGCCGTGCGGCCTTTGAGGACCAGCGTCGTCAGCGTGCAGACGTATCCACGATCCTTGTCGTAGCGCGCCCAGCTGTTGTCGGTGCGCGCATGCAGCCAGCCGTTAGTGGCGTTGACCACTTTGCTGAGCGCGTTTTTTACCGACCAGGCCGCGGAAGTGGAGTAGTAGTCGCTGACAATCGCTTCGACCGCCGTTTGACTTGCGATGTCACTGACTTCGCTTGACCCGATGCCGTCGGCGATTGCGATGGTGATGCCCTTGGTATCCAGATCAGGGCCGACGGGGATCCGCGCGGCGCAGGCATCCTGATTGACAGCCTTCTCACCGGCTGCCGTCCACTGTCCGAAGTCAATTTTCAGAGCGCACACAATAATCCGTCCTGAGCAATGAAAAAGGGGCCGATGTCAGGCACCGGCCCCTGCGTTACGTTCTACGATCCAGTACTGAATCAGGAGTCGTTGAACTCCTTTCTGGCACCCGTGCGCACATGGGTGGTGTAGAGCACGAGGCCGACCAGTAGCAGGCCGCCGACAAGATTACCCAACACCGTCGGGATCTCGTTCCAGATCAGATAATCGCCCAGCGTGAACTCGGCGCCCATCATGAGCCCTAGCGGGAAGAGAAACATGTTGACGACGGAATGCTCGAAGCCCAGATAGAAGAACACGATGATCGGCATCCACATACCGAGAATCTTGCCGGGCACCGTTGTCGAGATCGACGCGCCGACGACCCCCATGGAGACCATCCAGTTACAGAACATACCCCGCATGAAAAGATGGACCATCCCCCAGGCGCCGGCATCGGCGTACATGCTCGTACGGCTCTCGCCGACGGCCATCATCTGCTCGCCGATCGCGTTCACCTCATTGGCGAACCCCTGAGAAAGATAGAGATAGGCAAAAAAGGCGATGAACAGCGAGCCGATGAGGTTACCAAGGCCCACCAACCCCCAGCATTTCAGCATGCGTGGGATGGTCACGCCGGGACGGCCGTCGAGCCAGGCCAGCGGCACGATGGTGAATACACCCGTGAGCAGGTCGTATCCCATCAGATAAAGCATTGAGAAACCAACCGGAAACAACAGGGCACCGATCAGGAAGTTGCCGGTATTAACGGCGATGGAAATTGCGAAAAGAACGGCCAATGCAAGGGTGGCCCCGGCCATGATACCCCGCAGAACGGTATCCCGCTCGCTCATGTACACCTTGGACTCGCCCTGGTCCACCAGCTTCGTTACAAATTCGCTCGGCTGTAAGTAGGACATCGATTATCTTCCGGTCTTTGAATGTGGTCTGGTTCAAGGCATGTCGGGTGCAGACATGCCTTGAGCGTGAGTGCCAGTATCACCAGCGACGGTATGGGAGGAACTTCCCGTTCATCGTGACCTGAATCCGGTCGCCTTTCGGATCCGGAACTTTTTCAACTTCCATGGTGAAATCGATCGCGCTCATGATTCCGTCACCGGCTTTCTCGTGGATCAGCTCTTTGAGCGTCTCTCCATAGACGGCAGTAATCTCCTGGAATCGGTAGACCAGCGGATCGTTGGCCAGCTCATGGATACGCTGCCCCTTGGCCGGGCAGCTGGTCAGCGCTGGAATATGGGCACTGTCGAGCCCCAGCAGCGCGGTGACCGCACTGGCCTGATCCTCGGTCAGGCTGTTTTCGCCGAGACAGGCGGACGTGAGGAAAACCGGCGAGCAGCCAACATGGTTGGCGATCTCTTCCCAGCTTATCGCTTTGTCGGCCTTTGCACTCAGGATTGCCTCGCGTACGGCGTCTTTAGCTGTCATCAATGTCTCCATTCTGCGGTTTCAGTAGATATCGCGTTGATAGCGCCCGTTTTTTGAGAGCGCAGCCAAATAATCGGATGCGTCAGCCTTTTCGTATCTGCCCTCCTTTTGAATGACGTGAATGAGTGCTTCATGCACGGCAGCGGCCATCTGCGTCGCATCGCCACAGACGTAGATATGAGCGCCGGCCTCAAGCCACTGCCAGAGATCGTGTGACTGCTCGATGAGACGGTCCTGTACGTAAACCTTTTCCGTCCCATCCCGTGAAAAAGCGGTGGTCAGCCGGGTCAGTGCTCCACCGTCCATGCAGGCTTCAAGCTCCTCGCGGTACAGGAAATCGGTGCGCTCATGGGGATTGCCAAAGAATAGCCATGCGCCGCCTGCCGCCTGCTGATGGGCTCTCTCCTGTAGAAAAGCGCGAAAGGGTGCAATGCCGGTCCCCGGCCCAATCATGATGATGGGCGTTTGATCATCATCGGGTAGGCCGAAGTCATGTGCCTTCTGAAAATAAATCGGCAGCGGTTTGCCCAGGGCGCGATCACTGATGAACGTCGATGCGACGCCTTCTCGCTGCCGTCCCTCCGCTTCGTAGCGGACGGCCGCAACGGTTAGATGCACCTCGTCAGGGTTGTGGCGAAAGGCGGATGAGATCGAATACAGACGCGGGCGCAGGGGATTGAGCCGGCTCAGGAGCTCGACGGGATCCGGCCGTGCGCTTGGGTAGCGACTGAGCATGTCATAGAGATCCAGTGGGGAGTCGTCGAGGGACTCCTCGGCGATGGCCTCGAGGGCCTCCCGGTCAGCCGGCCGGGTGGCCGACTGTGCGAGACACTCGAGTGCCTCGTCGCTGGGGCATGTCACATCCAGCAAACCGCAAAGGGCTTCGTGAGCGGTGTACTCTCCCTCCCGAAGCGCAATTGACGCCCGGGCATCCAGACTGAGCGCCGAGAGAATGCCGGTTACCAGACCGGGGCTGTTTCTCGGGTAGACACCCAGGGAGTCCCCGGGGCTGTACTCGAGGCCACTGTCCTTGAGGTCGATGACCGCGTGGACGGTCTCCTTGGGCGAGCCTTGTCCATTCAAGCAATGAACCGATTTCAGATGAGCCATATAGGGGTGGTTTTTTGCATACCCCATGACTGGCATTTCTGGTGTTGAGGGTGTGTTCGCCGAACTGACGGTATCGCTGGTCTCGAGCAGTGCCTTGACCTTCTTGCGGGTTTTGGCACTGCCCGGTACGCACAGGCCGGGATCGGTCTCTTCGCCGGAAGCGAGCGCACCCGAGTAGCCTTTGCAGTCGTAGCCGCACTGGCCGCAGTCCTGTTGTGCCATTGCCGCCATCAGACGGTGGTGCAGCGGGGCATCTTCGGCGACCAGGTTCATCCGTTCATCCAACGGCAGGCTCATGTCGTGCCAGGCCGCTTCATCCAGGTCGATGGCATTTTGAGTGGAAACTGGCTCGGCCGATCCATCGACATCCAGTTCAAGATCCTCACCCGTCGAGGTCAGACCGGCGAGATAGCCGTTGAGCCAGGCTCGATAGCCGGGGTCGAAGGGCGCATTGTCCGGAAGTCTGGGTGCTTGCATTCCAGTGTTCCTATCCAGCGTTTATTTGACGGCCGCAGCGAAAACCGCCGTCCCACTGCGGCCCACAAAGTCCCGGAACGACTCGTGAGGGCCGAGTCGGCTGTCGTGATAGACATTCAGCACATCGGCGATCAGCGGAATGACACTGTCGGTGGTCAGCGGACCGGTGATCTTTTCGCCCAGACCGCGTTTCTCACCCACGCCGCCGCCGACATAAAGGTGATAGCCCTCGAGCGGCTCGTCATCCTCGTCCTCGGGCTCAACCTTGGTACCCAGTAACCCGATATCCGCCACCTTGTGCTGCGCACAGGAGTTGGGGCATCCCGTGACATGAATGTTGAGCGGATAGTCCAGTTTCAGGTGTTTCTCGAGATAGTCGGCCAGTGCTCCCGCATCCCTTTTGGTGTTGGTATTGGAGAACTTGCATCCGACGTTGCCAGTGCAGGCCACCATGCCGGCACGGAATGTGGATACGTCATACTCGAGTCCGAGGCCCGCCAGTGCTGCTTTGACGGCCTCGAGGCGCTCTGTGGGAATGCCGCCGATCATCGCGTTCTGCCATACCGTGAGCCGGACCAGCCCATCGCCTTCCGCGTCAGCAATCCGGCCAAGTCCCCTTAGCTGGTCGCTGCTGCAATAGCCGAAAGGCGTCCAAACGCCAATCCAATGGTGCGCGCCGTCGTCCTGGGCGTGGACACCGACATGGGCATCCGGGCTGGGGTGAGGGGGTATCCTGAGATCGTCGGGTTCGAACTGATCGGGCTGGAAGGCCAGGAGACCAAGCACGGCATCCATGAACGCGTCATCGCCCATCTCGTCGAGCACGTACTTCATGCGTGCCTTTTTGCGATCGCTGCGACAGCCGCGATCGGCGTATGCGCGTAGGATGGCGTCGGCCACCGGCACACACTGCTCCGGTGTTAAGACCCATGAGGTGGCCCTGGCAAAGGCATCGTGTCCGGGAATGCCGCCAATGCCCACTTGAAACCCGACGTCGCCGTCCGGCTTGATGACGGCACTGAAATCGATGTCGTTGGTGTCCGAAACCCCTCGGACCAGTCCGCCGCCATTGAAGGCGATGTTGAACTTTCGTGGTAACCCGTAAAGCGCACGGGTGTTGATCAGGTGGTAGTGCATCTCGCGGCATAGCGGCCGGGTGTCGAAGTAGGCCTGTGGGTCGATCCCGGCAAGCGGATCTCCGGTGATGTTGCGGACGTTGTCGGCACCGGCGCCCCGCGTGATGATGCCTAGCTCCTGTAGCCTCAAAAGCACCTGATCAGTGCTGTGAGGACCGATTTCGCGGATCTGGAGATTGGCGCGGGTGGTGACGTGGGCGTAACCGCCGGCATGCTCGTCGGCGACGTCCGCGATACCCATGGCCTGCCTGCCGGTGAAGTGGCCATTGGGTGCCCGCAAGCGGCACATGAAAGCATCCTGATTGGGCGCCGTATAAAACAGACCGTGATACTTATAACGGAACACCTCGGTGCCCTTCGGCACGGTCCCCTCGGCGGCATTGGCTCGAATCGTGGGCCACATATCCAGTGGCGGTGCATCGCGCTTGGCGATCTCCTCGGGGACGAGTTTCTCACCAGCCGCCTCGGCACGTTCCTG
Source organism: Spiribacter sp. SSL99 (assembly GCF_009805925.1). NCBI lineage: Bacteria > Pseudomonadati > Pseudomonadota > Gammaproteobacteria > Chromatiales > Ectothiorhodospiraceae > Spiribacter > Spiribacter sp. SSL99. The sequence goes on from NZ_MAOM01000022.1 coordinate 16,414, forward strand.
CGCGTCGAGCTGAAGCGCGTCCGGGTGGTTATGAACCCGCGTTCCCGCCGCGTCTCCATTTGGCTCGAACAGCTTTGCCAGTCCCGCCTTTTCACGGCGGGCATCAACCCCGGAAGCGAAACCTTTGAGGTACTCGCGCTGCTCGTCGGTCAATTGAGAGAAGAGCGGCTGATCACTCATCGTCGACGCTCCATTGCGTGGCCTTGCCCGGGGTAGGGCATGATTCGTGCCAACCAGTACGTCGGATATTGTCGCGGTTGAGAAGTCCGCAGCACGCCACTCTGACCAACGTTGGTGCAGTTGCTGCACCACGACTTCCAGATTGGTTCACTGAGCGGCCATCGCGCGCGCGAGCGCATCAGTCAATGGCCGCATGAAATATCGCCCGGCCGGTGCGGCATCGACATGGATCGCGAGTGAGCGGAGCTTGTTCTCGACAACCGGCCCCATCGCTCCGACGGTCATGGCGGCGAGGGCGTCCCGGAGGGATTGCTCCGCGCCCTGTGCCTGACTGATCTGCATCAGCACGTCTGCCTGGCGCTTTGTCGAGAAAATGATGGCATCGACTTCGCCGCTGATAATGCGCTCTACGAGGGCCTTCGCGCGGTACTCGTCATTGTGGTCGGTGTAGACATAGGGCCAGACGGGAACCGGCTCAGCGCCGAGGGCCTTAATGGCGTTCTGAAGGGGCAGATTGGGTTCGGTGCCGTATAAAGCGAGGCCGACGGCACTTGATCTGACGCCCTGTGCAGTCAGAGTCCGGATTACTCCATCGGTGGTCGGTGTGTCGCTCCGGGTGGTTTCCGAAAGGCCCCACTGACGCAGGGCGCGCCCAGGCTTTGGCCCGCGCGTGAGCAGATTGACTGCGGCGAGACGGTCGCGCAGTGCGGTATCCATGCCGATCAGCTGGGCGCGATCATGGAGTCGGCGAATGGCCTCTCCCGTGAGGATCACTAGATCGTTGATTGCGTGATCGTTGATGAACCGTTTGAGCCACCTATCGACCCGGTCCGTATCGGGTGTCGGTTTGATCCCAATCAGCGCGCAATACTCGACAACGGCACCCCGACGCTCGAGAAGCCCTGCCAGCTCTGTGGCCTGCCGTGTCTCGAGAATGGCGATCCGGTAGCCTTCAAACGGCTGTGGTTGAATCTTCGTCATCATGGAGTCCAATCCTCGCCTGTGTGGGGTCATGCGGGCCTCGGCCGTCGATGCAGTAACCGGGCATGAAAGCTGATTGCTCCCGGTCGCCGGCGAACCAGGCAAAGCGTCTCGACAGATGTGCAACTTCGCCGACGATCAATAGGGCAGGGGGGCGGACGTCTGCCACGTGTTGATCAAGATCCGCCAGCGTGGCGCGGATCACTCGCTGGTTGGCTGTTGTCCCCTGCTCGATCACAACGGCAGGAGTGGCTGGCTTGCGGCCGTGTTCAACCAGGCCTGCGCATATTTCAGGCAAGCTCCCGAGACCCATGTAGAAAACCAATGTGTCTGAACACTGGGCTAAATCGGACCACGGCAGTCGCAACACGCCGCTATGGCGATGGCCAGTGATGAACCGGACCGAATGGGCGTGGTCGCGATGGGTGAGTGGAATGCCCGCATAGCTCGCACAGCCGCTGGCGGCGGTCACCCCCGGGGCAATCTGAAAGTCGATGCCGGCTTCCACGATGGCGTCGAGCTCTTCGCCCCCACGACCAAAAATGAAAGGGTCACCGCCTTTCAGTCGGGCCACACGGCACCCCTGCCGGGCCTTATCGACCAGCAGCCGGCTGATTGACTGCTGGTCCATGGCATGTCGTCCGGCGGTTTTGCCCACATAGACGCGCTCGGCCTCGCGGCGGGCGAGGTCGACGATTGCCGGTGAAACCAGACGGTCATAGATGACAATGTCTGCGGAGCTTAGAAGACGCTGTGCCTGATTCGTCAGCAAATCGACGGCGCCCGGACCGGCGCCAATTAAATACACTTCGCCGGTATCCGGTTCGGTGATGCCGCTTTCGAGACGCCCATCAAGCGCGGCAGCGGCCTGTTCCTCACGGCCTGCCATCGCCATGTTTCCGATGGGCCCTTCAATAACCGCTTCCCAGAAGCGCTGTCGATTATCAACGCCCTCGATGCACCGCTTGGCCTTTTCCCGAAATCTCTCGAGCAGCCGGGTGAGGCGTCCGTACGAGGGTGGGATGAGCGATTCCAGTCGCCGCCTGACCAGGCGAGCCAGAACGGGCGATCGTGCGCCGGTGGAGACCGCGATGGTCATTGGACTGCGATCGACGATACCGGGGAGAATGAAAGTGCACATCGACGGGACGTCCGCAACGTTGACGGGAATGCCCCGCTCGACACAGGCGTTATAGACGCGGCGCGCCTCCTCCTCGTCGTCCGTGGTAGCGATTACCAGGCGTACGTGGTCCAGGTAGCGGCGCTGGAATGAGGCGTCACGCCATTCCAGATAGCCGTCAGCAACCATTCGCTGGGCTTCGCCCTCAAGCTGGCGGGTGACCAGTGTTACTTCTGCGTTGGCTTTTTTGAGAAGCTCTGCCTTGCGGGCGGCAACGGCATTGCCGCCCACGACCAGACAACATTCACCCTGAAGGTTCATGAAAATGGGGAGTTGGTCCATGGGATCTCCGCGTCGAGGATTCACCGCGAAGATCTGCAAAACTCGTGCCGTAAGGAGGTGACATGGCGACTGACGTGGCCGTCATCACGGGGGCAGGCTCGGGTATTGGCGCGGCGCTCGCCGTCGAACTCGCCGACCGGGGGCTCTCGGTGGCATTGATCGGTCGGCGCCGCGATGCACTCGAGCGCACATGCGCGTCACTGCCGGAGGGCGCGACAGGTTTTGTCCTGCCCGGCGACATCGCCATCAGGGATGATCGCCAGCGTCTGATCACAAAGCTCGGCGAGCGCCTTGAGCCGACCGGGGCGCGGCTGCGTTATCTGGTGCACAACGCTGGGGTGGGGGAACCGGCGACCGGCATTGAGGGCACTGATCCCGACGACCTGGCCCAGGCGCTGGCAGTCAATGTCACGGCACCGCTCGCCCTCACCCAGGGGCTTCTGCCGCTGCTGCGGGCGGCGTATCCGTCACGGGTGCTCATGGTGGGTGCCGGGATAGCCGATCGCCCCCAGCCGGGCACTGGCAGTTACGGCATCAGCAAAAAGGCGCTGGCGCGCTTATTCGAGCAGCTGACGATGGAGTTCGCCCGGTCGGCGGTGACGGAGCCCGACGTCGCACTGTTTCAGCCGGGACTGGTGGATACCCCGGGCATCCGCACCCATCTTGAGGCAGCGCGTCGTTGCGGTCTGCCGCATGTTGACTACCTCGACCAGGCGCTTGCCGGTGGCCAATCCCGTTCGGCCGAGGCCGTTGCCGGGGCAATGGCCGAGGCCCTGATCGACATGTCGACGGAGCACTTCGCCGGCGCTGTCCTGCGGCCTTGAGCCGGCGGACGGACTCCTAACCCGGCGCGCCCGCGGTCTCGTCAGCCTGGACGGCCTGGGCGCGGTTGCGGACCTGTTTGACCATCGCGACAAAGCCGTCGCGGCGATTGGCGGTCAGCTGCTGCGAGAGCCCCAGGTCATCAAAGAGCGACTCGATGTCGGTGTTGAGGATTTCCTGAGGCGTCTTCCCCGAGTAGGCCTTGAGCAGGATGGCGACCAGTCCCTTGACGATGAAGGCGTCGCTGTCGGCAGTGAAGAACATCCGCGGCGGGTGCTCGTCACTTATCGTCGTCTCGAGCCAGACATTACTGGTGCAGCCATCGACGCGGTTGGCTTCGGTGCGTGCCTCGTCGGGCAGTTCCGGTAACTCGCGACCCATGTCGATCAACAGGCGATAACGATCTTCCCAGTTGTCGAGGAAGTTGAACGTATCGATGAGGCGCTGCAGATCCATGGCTGATTCCTCCAATCATTGATAGGTATACGATAACATCCATGAATCGCGTCCATGAACGCTGCCATCGCCTACCAGGACTCGCCGAAGGGCCGGGCTTCCACCTCGAAGGACCATGCCGAGCGCGGTTGCTGGACGAGCCAGTATGCCGTTTCCGCGACATCATTCGGATCAAGGAAAAACGTATCGGGCTTGTCGGGCAGGCGTTCCCGGGTGCGCGGCAGATCCACGATGCCGTCGATCATGATGGTGGAGACGTGGATTCCGTCGGGCCATAGCTGCTTGGCCAGTGACTCAGTGAGATTGCGCTGGGCCCCTTTTGCGCTCGCGAACGCGGCGGTCTTTGCCGCACCCCGGCGTGATGCGGTGGCGCCGGTGACGACGATGCTGCCGTGACCGGCACGGCGCATGTCCGGTGCGACAGCGCGCGCGGCCGCCACCAGACCGAGTGTATTGACCCGCCAGGATTGCTCGAACGCCGAGAGTTCGAGTGACTCGAAGTCACCCCAGATGCCGGCACCGGCGTTGTGCAGCAGTACCTCTACCGGGCCGAGTGCTTCGCGGATCCGCGCAAAGGTCTCGCTGACCCCGGTGGGATCGCCGATATCGCATTGATAGGCGTGCGCGCTGTCGCCGATCTCCGCGGCCAGCGAGTCACAGAAATCCGCCGACCGGGCGATCAGCGCGACACGGTAGCCGGCCGCAGCGAAACGGCGGGCGAATGCCGCGCCGTTACCCGGTCCGACCCCGTTGATCACGCAGACAGGCTGGACGTTATTCATGGGATGCTCCAGATGCCAATACAATCCGATAGCGTATCAGTGAGGAATGCCGGGGGGTTGCCATAGAACCTATCTGACTCGCGGTATAACAAATAAATATTAAAAGGCAATTGTAAATATCATATCAACATACTCTAATGGCGCGGGTTCGAAATCCATCGAAGGAGTACAGACAATGTTGACTCGTCTATCTGTTCCGGGTGTCGCCCTTGGCGCTCTGATAACCGCGGCGCCCGCGCTCGCCAGCGTGCCATCGCTGGTGGAGCCTGCGTGGCTCGCGGACAGGCTCGACCAGGATGATGTCGCAATTCTCGATGTGCGCAGTCCCATCGATGACGGTAACCGTGTGGCGTTCAGCGAAGGGCATATCCCCGGCGCCGTGGATGCGGGTTATACACGACATCCCTGGCGCGCGGAGCAGGAGGGTGTAACCGGCCAGCTGCCGCCCGTGGAACAGCTCGAGGGCTTGATTGAAGGATTTGGAGTCGACAACGCGGACACCGTGGTGATCGTTCCGGCCGGTACCGGCGCGACTGACTTCGGCAGTGCGGCAAGGGTTTACTGGACCTTCAAGGCGCTTGGTCATGAGCAGGTGACCATACTCAATGGCGGTTACCAGGGATGGCTCGAAGCAGGTCATGGGACCGCCGATGGAGCTGTTTCGGTCGCTCCGGGAGAATTCAACGCCGACCTGCAGACTGACATGATCGTCACCACAGCCGATGTCGAACAAGCTGATGATCGAGGTCTGCAGCTGATCGATGCCCGCCCTGCGGAATTCTTCGAGGGCGATCGTCAGCATCCCGGTGCGCGCGTTGCTGGGACCATTCCCGGGGCCATCAATCTGCCCCACAAAGATTTCATCCGTCAGGAGGAGGTCTGGCGCTTCGACCCGGCAAGCGTCAACAGCGCTATCGATGCGGACACCCTCACAGAAGGCCGCCGCCCCGTGTCGTTCTGCAACACCGGTCATTGGGCAACGACGACCTGGTTTGCCCTGTCGGAAGTCCGCGGCATCGACGATGTGGGCCTTTACGACGGCTCCATGGTCGCCTGGACCGCAAGTGAATCCCGCCCGGTCGACGTTGCCAAGCGCGGTCTCGCGCGGATCCTCGAATTCTTCGGAGGCTGATGATGGGGAATGCCGCTGTGGCCGCCGCGGCCCCCGCGACCGCCCGGCCGATCGATCGGTTCATCGTCACGACGGCGCTCACGGGGCTTGCCGTGATGGCAGGTCTGATCGCCCTGGAGGCGCCCGCTGACCGTGTGTGGTTACTGCTCATCGGGGCGGGTCTGGGCATCGCCCTGTATCACGCCGCATTCGGGTTCACGGCCGGCTGGCGGAATATGGTCACCCGCCGGCGTAGCGGTGGATTGCGGGCCCAGCTGCTTTTACTGGCCATCGCGACGGTGCTGTTCGTTCCAGTGCTCGGCTGGGCGGAGGGTCTTGGGTTGACCGGCATCAGTGGAACACTCGCGCCGGTCGGCGTTTCGCTGGTGGTAGGTTCGCTGTTATTCGGCTTCGGAATGCAGCTCGGGGGCGGCTGCGGCTCAGGGACGTTATTTACGGTCGGAGCCGGTAATCTGCGCATGATGATCACACTGCTGATGTTCGTAGTCGGATCGGTGATCGGGACCATGCACCTTCCCTGGTGGCTGGAGCGACCGGGTATTGACCCCGTCAATCTAACGGAACGGCTGGGGGTTTTCGCGACCATCGGGACGCAGCTCGCGGTGATTGGAATACTCGCCTCGGCAGTGCTCTGGCTTGAGCGGCGTCGTCATGGGTCGGTAGACCGTGCCCTGATGGCGCCTCGGGATACCGGTGCCGTCACGACTCTGTTCAAGGGTGGCTGGCCGTTGCTTTGGGGCGCAATCGCCCTGGCAGTGCTGAATCTCGCAACGCTTCTGGTCGCCGGCTATCCATGGGGGGTGACCTTTGCCTTCGGTCTCTGGGGCGCAAAGATCCTTCAGGCTACCGGTGTCGACATGGCGCAGTGGTCATTCTGGACATGGGACTACCCAGCCCTCGCGCTACGGGACAGCCTGCTCGTTAATGTGGTCTCGGTCATGAACTTCGGGCTGCTCCTGGGGGCCATGCTGGCGGCCGGGTTGGCGGGACGCTTCAATCGGGCGAGCCAGAAACCGCTCAGTGGCCGCTCAATGCTGGCGGCGGTCGTCGGTGGTCTGTCCATGGGTTATGGGGCCCGGCTGGGATTCGGCTGCAACATCGGCGCGATGTTCAGTGGCATTGCCTCAGCCAGCCTTCATGGCTGGATCTGGTTTGCCTGTGCTTTTGCGGGCTCAATCCTGGGGATTCGTCTGCGCCCATGGTTCGGTCTGGACCAGCCGGAGGGACGATGAGCGGAAACCGGGACTATACGCGGGGACGAGTGATCCTGGTCCTCGTCGGTCTGCTTATCGTGATCCTCGCGGATCATTTCCATTCGGCGACGTTTGCCCGCAATAGTGGGCAGGCTGGAGTGACCACGAGCTATTCCCAGCTCGACAGTGGTGCGTGCGCACCCTGTGGAGCGCCGTGCCGATCAGATGAGTGAGCCCCCGGCTCCAAAAGAACACGGGGGCGTAAAGGGGGCCTGGCGTCAGCGCCCCAGATCGCTCAGGCGGGCCGGTTCGACGATCTCGATCCAGTACCCGTCCGGGTCACGGATGAAGGCCACATCCGTCAGCTTGCCCTGATCGGGTCGCTTGATGAACTCGACCCCGTTGTCATCGAACCACCGTTCGGCGGCGTCCAAATCGGGCACCGAGACGCAGATATGCCCAAAGCCCTGCGGCTCGGAGTTGCCGTCGTGGAACTGCAGGTCGGGATCATCCTCGCTGCCCCAGTTGTGGGTGAGCTCGAGCAGACCGCGCTGTGAAAAGGTCCATACGGTCCGCTCGCCCACATCGGACGGCGGCGTGGACTGCCCCTCAGTGGGGCAGTCGAGGAAATACAACGAGAAGTTGAGTTCCTCGAAGTCCAGCCGCCTGAGCACGCGCATCCCGACCACGCCGGTGTAGAACGCCAGTGAGCGCTCGGGATCCTTGATGCGCATCATGCTGTGATTGAGCGCGAACCCCCGGGTCGCTTCGGGGCGTGACTCGACCACGCCGGGGTACTGCTCGCTGGTAAAGGGCATTGCGGTCACTCCTTGTTGCTAGATCGCACGATCCGCCATCTGCCGGGCAATGTAATCGGCCTGCCGGATCGCCAGGCTGACAATGGTCAGCGTCGGGTTTTCGGCGGCACTGGTCGTGAACTGACTGCCGTCGGAGATGAACAGGTTATCGATATCGTGGGTCTGGCCATACCCGTTGCAGACGCCGTCACGGGCATGGGTGCTCATGCGGCAGGTGCCCAGGTTGTGGGTCGACGGGTAGGGCGGCGTGCGATACGCCTTATTGGCGCCCGCTGCTTCGTAGATCGCGGTCCCCTGCTGGAAGGCATGCTGGCGCATGGCGACGTCGTTGGGATGGTCATCGTAATGCACGTTGGGTACCGGCAGTCCGTAGGCATCCTTGACGTCGGTATTCAGGGTGACCCGATTGCGCTGTTGCGGCATATCCTCACCAACCAGCCACATCCCGGCCATATGGGCATACTGATCCATGGCCTCGGTGAAATCCCGGCCCCAGGCGCCCGGGTCGAAGAACGCCGCCATGAAGGGCAGACCGAGTGAGACGGTCTCGATCTCGTAGCCCCCGGCAAAGCCCCGCGACGGATCATGGTGGGCCTCGTCCTGGACAATGCCAGCCATGGTGGTGCCGCGGTACATGTGCACCGGTTCGTCAAAGCTTGCATAGACCGAGCCGGTCATATGCCGCATGTAGTTGCGGCCCACCTGACCGGACGAGTTCGCGAGCCCGTCGGGGAACTGACTGGATGCCGAGTTGAGCAGCATGCGCGGAGTCTCGATGGAATTGCCGGCCACGGCGACCGCCCGGGCGCGCTGGCGCTGTTCGAGGCCCTCGGCGTCAAAGTACACCACGGCGTTCACACGCCCGCGGTCGTCATGCTCAATGGCCGCCACCTGAGATTCGGGTCGCAGCTCGACATGACCCGTCGCCAGTGCCCGCGGGATTTCGGTGTACAGGGTCGACCACTTCGCGCCAGTCGTGCAGCCCTGGAAGCAGAACCCGCGCTGAACGCAGCTCGCCCGGCCATCCCGCGGCTCGCTGTTGATGGCCATATTGCCGGTATGACAATTCTTGTAGCCGATGGCGGTGGCCCCGGCGTGCATGACCTTGAAATTGTTGTTGCCGGGCAGACCCGGAATGCCGTTGGTGCGGGTGACGCCCATCTTGTCCTCGGCCCGGTCGTAATAGGGGGCCAGATCGTCGTAGTCGATGGGCCAGTCCAGCAGGTTGGCTCCCGGGATGTCGCCATACTCGCTGGCCGCACGAAACTCATGGGGCTGAAAGCGCAGGCTTGCGCCGGCCCAGTGGACGGTACTGCCGCCGACCGCCTTGACGATCCAGGAGGGCAGATTGGGAAAGTCGCGGGCGACGCGCCATGTGCCGCTGGTGGTGCGGTTATCGAGCCAGGCGAGCTGCCCGAACGAGGCCCACTCATCGGCAATGAATTCGCCGCGGGTATGCAGTTTCCCGGCCTCGAGGACAACGGCGTCAATGCCTTTCTGGGCGAGTTCGTTGGCGAGTGTGCCGCCACCGGCACCCGATCCGATGATCACCACGACGTTGTCGTCATCGTGGGCGAAGGTGGTCTGGTTATCGTAATTTTCCATCGTTCAATCTCCTCAGCCGTTCATCCCGGGGACGGGGCCGCTCGCGCTGGCTGGCAGGTCGGGCAGCCATGTCAGGTCATTGAAGCCACGTGACAGGTATCCGGCATCGCCGCGCTCGCCGCCATAGCCAAAGTGGCGGAACGCCATTTCGTTGTTGTAGAGCGATACGACGGCGGTGGACTGGACCTTGCGGAACAGGTCGGACCCGGCAATGGCACGGACATGCATGCCCTGCTGCTCGTCATCCAGGGCCAGCCAGTCGCCACCGGCGCGGTTGTCCAGTGCGGCGATGCCCGAGCGCATGGTGTCGGCCGTGCTGGGGTTGGCGGCCGCTTCGGCGTCCAGGTCTTTGACCACAAGGGCGTAGACCGCATCCTCGAGCGTTGGATGAGGAAAGATGTGACGGGTGAGCGTGAGTAGTACCTCGCCCTGGTGGGCGTCGAGCTGCTGGAGCTCGAGGGCCCAGGACCGGGACGGGGCAAGGATGGCGATGGGCATGCTGGTCATCGCCAGCGTGCCCATCAGCGTCGAGCCACTCCCCTTGAGAAAGCGGCGACGATTCATGGACTGATCCAACATGGTTGGCTTCTCCTCCTGAATGAGCATGGCGCACGGGGCATCTGCCCCGTGACTGGCGCCTTTCTGTGAAGCGCTTGAGTCGATTGTGTGATGCGCGATTGCTCATGGGGTAGTAGCGTGCTACTACAAACTAAAAAAATACTGGATAGCCAGCGAGGAGAGAGTGATGTGTGAGGTGTACGCGTCGACGCCACACGAGCGGTACGACTCCAGTACCCGCTCGGTTCGGCTCAGTGGGTTTGTCACCAGTATTCGGCTTGAGAACGAGTTCTGGTGGATCCTGGAAAAGCTCAGTGCCGAGCAGCACCTGAGTGTGCCGCAGTTCATCACCGAGATTCATGATGAGGTGCTGGCCCGCCAGGGCGAGGTAAGAAACCTCGCTTCGTTGCTGCGGGTCTGCTGCGCCCGCTATCTGGAGCGCCAGATCCCCGAAGACGCCGCATCGATGGGTGCGGTGGTCGGGAGCCGGTGATCAGTCCACAAAGAACACCACGGTGGTAAGCGCGCCCACGGCGACAATCCCGGCGCGCAGGACCGCCGGGGGCAGCCGGCGTCCGATTTTTGCCCCGGCCATCCCGCCGATGCTCGCGGCGATGGCCATGGGCAGGACTTCGCCCCAGGCGATGGCGCCACCGATGGCATAGACGGTCACCGCGATCACCGTCAGGACTGCGGATAGCAGGTTTTTGAGGGCGTTGGCGAGGTTCAGGTCGTCCACCCCCAGCAGACGGAAGGCAGCCAGCATCACGATCCCCATGCCACCGGCAAAGTAACCGCCATAAATGCTCACGGCCAGCACGCTGAGGCGTCCCGGCAGGCTGTGGCGGTGGCTGAAACGAGTCGACAGGGCGCGATGGATGCGCGGGCCCAGCGCGAACAGGCCGGTGGCGAATAAAAGCAGCCACGGTACGATGGCACTGAAGGCATCATTGGAGGTCAGCAGCAGAAGGCTTGCCCCCAGGCTCCCGCCCAGAGCGCCCAGGGCAATCACGGCGAGTAGTGTCATGCCATGGGGCGCGCGGATCAGGTCGCGGGAGCCCCAGACACTGGCCAGGTATCCGGGCAGCAGCGTCGTGGTGCCGGTTGCATTGGCCATGACCGGCGGGACCCCGGTGAACACCAGCGCGGGCAGGGTCAGGAAGCTGCCGCCACCCGCCAGGGCGTTGATGACGCCGCCGCACAGGGCGGCTGCCACCACGATGAGCAGGTCCATCAGCGCAGCCGCCCGGGCGGCTGGAGCCGCGGCGTCGCCGCGCTAGCCCGGTTCAGCTTCGTGCACCAGCAGATCGGCCAGAAACCGCTCAAGCCGATCGGAATCCGACAGATCACCGTAGAGTAGCGCGCCATCGCGCTCACGTTCGCGCTTCAGCAGCGAAGGCGTCGCAAAGACGGCGTAGCTGAGGCCCGCCTGCGGTTGATCCAGAAGATCGATTTCCTGGGGCGACAGATCACTTCGACCCAGTCGCTCGAGCATGCTCGCGAGGTTTGCCCGCGCCCGGCGGCTCCGTGGCGCGTCGCCGGTCACGAATAGGATCAGCGCTGGCGTCGACGCATGCTGCGTGGTCGTCTCAGTTGTCATCGAAACCATCCCTGTGTTCCGGATCCCGGGTCGCCGGATCGCGTCGATGGCGGATCCGGTTTCGCCACTGTTCATCAAGCCGTGTGACCTCATTGTACTCTTCGGCTTCCAGCTCGAGTGTCTGGGCAAGGCGCTCACGCTCCTTTTCGGCCTGAGCGATGCGCCGCTCGAGGTCGTTGCGACGCTGCTTCCACTCCAGCTGCGCGCGCCGGGCGCGCGCCTCGTCCTGCTGAGCCCTTTCGACCCGGGCGGTACCCATCAGCACCTCGCCGCCGTCTTCGTAGACGTCGGCGAGATCAATACCATCGCTGCTCAGCAGCAGCTCGCGCTGCTGGTTGGAATGTCCAGACCCGCGGGATTTGACGATCGACAGCGACCGATTCCGCTCACCGCCGCGGACGTTGTAGTCGAGCACGATCCAGCTGTCGGCGAGTGTCGAGATCTGCCCCTGGGTGGCTTCCCCTTCCGGGTCGCGCACCCCGGTCAGCGAGGTGAGAAGGGTTGTGATGCCGCGGCGTCGGACCATGTCGATCAGCCGTTCGGTGGCCATTTCGGCGCCCTCCGTGGCACTCGCCTTGAGCAGCGCGGAGATGGGGTCGATCACCAGGCAATCCGGTTCGAAGTCATCCAGCAGGCGCCGGATCACGAGGAAATGCTCGGTCACTCGCGCCGCATACGCCGATAAGGTCTTAAAGCGCACCTGCCCGGCTTCAATCGGATCGCGCAGGTTGATCCCCACCGATCGGAGGTTGCGGACATAGGGGCCTTCGAGCTCATCAAAGCTGATATAGAGCGTTTTCTGGCCGCGCGCGACGGCGGTCTCCGCGAACCTGGCGGCGAGGGTGCTTTTGGCGGTCCCCGGCCGTCCCGAGATGAGCAGGCTCGAGCCGCGGTAGATGCCGCCACCGAGCAGTGCGTCGAGCCGCTCAACGCCCAGGCTCAGCCGCTCGTTACTCGCTTCGATGTTGTCGTTCTCATTGCCGTAGTGATACGGCAAGGCAATCCCGTCATCGTCGATGAGCATCGGCAGCTCGTCGGTGACATGGGCGGACCCGCGGAATTTGGCGATGCGCAATGAGCGGTTGAGCTGCTGGTCGACGATGCGGGCGGAGAGCATGACCGTCGCGGAGAGCAGAAACTCGATTCCCTCGAGATGGAACGGCTCGGTCCCGTCGTGCCGGGTTTTTCCGGTCAGGAGCAGCGTCCAGCCATTTTCGGCGCAGGCCTCGTCGACGCGTCGGATCTGATTGATGGCGGCGTTATGCCCGACCTGGTGGCGGAGCAGCTGGTCGATGCCATCGAACACGATCCAGGCGGCGCCTTTCTGGCGACTTGTCGCCGTCACGATCGACAGCAGCCCCTCGAGATCAAACTCGCCGGCCGTCTCCGCGCTCAGGCGCGGGCGGGCATCGATTACTACCAGCGAGTCGGCCTCAATCAGGCTCTCGCCCCAATTGAAGGAAGCGGCATCCTGCCGGATCTGGGCGGGGGATTCCTCGAACGAGACGAACACCCCGGCGCCACCTTGCTCAATGGCCCGGGCAAGGACCTGTAGGGCCAGCACGGTCTTGCCGGCAGCGGCCTCACCCAGCACCAGCGTTGTCTGCCCGGCGGGCAGTCCGCCCTGGGTCACCCGATCGAGATCGATGATCCCCGTGGTGCGTTTTTCCACGATCTACTCCGTTCGTTCGCGTGTCAGAGGAAGGTGACTGCGACGCTCGAGCAACCAGCGGAAGTCCTCGGCCTCCAGGGGCATACTGTAATAAAAGCCCTGGCCAAACTGAATGCCCATCGCCAATAGCTCATCGCGGACGTCAGCGGCCTCAATGCCTTCGGCGATGATTTCGGCATCAAGGGCCTGGGCAAGCCGCCTGACGGCATCGATCAGGTTGCGGTTGAAATTCTTCTGCATCAGGTCGGCGACAAACCCCTGGTCAATCTTGATCTCGTCGAAAGGGTAGTGCTGCAGATAGAGCAGGGATGAGTAGCCGGTGCCGAAGTCATCCAGTGACAGGCGCACATTCATTGCCCGCAGGGCGCGTAACTGCTCCAGAAGCAGGGTGGATTCGCTGGCGAATACGCTCTCCGTGATCTCGAGTGAAAGCTGTTGTGGTTCAATTCCCGACTCATCGAGGATGCGCCGGACCTGGTCGGGAAAGTGGCCCGAGCGAAACTGAATCAAAGAGACGTTGACCGCGACGCGCACCAGATCCAGTCCGGCGTCGCTCCAGGCCTTCAGATGCTGGCAGGCGCGTCGCAGTGTCCATTCACCGATCGGTCCGATGAGCTGACTCTGCTCGGCGATGGGGATGAACACGCCGGGCGAGACCAGCCCGCGGGTCGGGTGGTTCCAGCGAAGCAGTGCTTCGGCGGCGATGACACGCCCGGTGGCCATGTCGACCTTGGGCTGGAAATGGACTTCAAACTCATCGTTCTCAAGCGCGCGTCGCAGGGCCTGTGTCAGGCCGACCCGCGCCTGCGTTTCGGCCTCCAGCGCCTCGCTGTAGGCGACCCACGGCAGCGTCGATTCGGTACGATGGCGGAAGAGTGCCCGCTCAGCCTCCTGGAGCAGGGTCTCGGCAGGGCGGGGAGTTTGGCCGAGATGACTGTAGCCAAGACGAATGGCAAGCCGAATGGCGACGCCATTAAGATCGAAAGGTCGGGAGAGCGCCTCGACGAGCTGCTCGAGCTGACTCACCGTTGATCTATCCGGCGCCAGCGGCAGATACAGCGTGCACTCATCACCGCCGATGCGTCCGCTGAGACCGTGCTCACCGGCAAGCGAGCGCAGCCGCTGGCTGAACTGGATCAACAACCGGTCACCGCCTTCGTAGCCATAGGCATCGTTGATGTCTCGAAGGCTGATGATGTCGACCATGGCGATGACGCCATTATCCGGCCAGCCCTGCCCATCAAGCTGCTCCTGCAGCGCTTCACTGAAGCCGGTGCGGGTGGGCAGCCCTGTCAATGGATCTTCCAGCGCTGCGCGCTCAAGGCGCTTCTCGGTGGCTCGCAGGGCCGTCGTGTCCTGTTTGATGGCGATGTAATTGGCGATTGCCCGATCCTCGTTTTCGAGGGGCGCGATCAGTGTGTACTCCCGGTAAGGCTCGCCATCCTTGCGTCGGCTCTCGAGCTCGCCGGTCCATATCCCGCCCGCCTCGACGGTTTCCCAGATCTCGCGATTGACCGCGTCAGGGGTATTGCCGCTTTTGATGCAGGTCAGGGTGTCGCCGAGGAGCTCATCGCGACGATAGCCGGAGTTGTGTTCAAACGCCGGATTGACATATTCGATGCCCCCTTGGGCGTCGGTGATCGCGATAGGGGCCGGGTTGAGATGGGCCACCTGCATGAGTTTGTGGATTTCGTGGTCGTTCTGCCGACTCTGGGTGATATCCGCAATGACCACGCCCACCTGAGAGACCACCGCCGCCGGGGCATTCAGCGGGTGATGGCGAACTTCCAGGGTGCGCCAGCCGAGTGCCGGGCTATGCCGCTCGGTGCGATAGCACTGTGGCTCGCCCGCCAGGCACCGATCCAGTCGCCAGCGATCCACGCGCTCGAACGCCCCGCCGAGCACATCCTGAACGTACCGCCCCGATAGATCACTGGGCGCGCCCAGGTGCAGCCGCTGATAGGCGGTGTTGGCCCAGACATACCGGTAATGCCGATCAATGATGGCGCAGGCGTTATCGCTCGCGTTCAATAGCGCGTCGAGGCTTTGTTCATCGGGCATGGTGTCGCCGCGACCATCGATGTCGGTCATTGGCTGGTTCAATCGTCCCTGTCGCTGGATTGCCCCGGCAGGATGCCTTGCCGGGCGTTGGCTCGCAAAGTTGTCGGTTCGGCGGGTTGTACGGATCAAAAAAATTGGTCTATGGTTAAACAAGGCTGGACGCCTGATCGGGCGAATTTCCTCCCGCTAGACCGCATGTACTCCGTCCCTTCTGCTGCGCAGGCGCCAGTCCATGAGTTGAACCCCGGAGACGGAATGGTCAAACGCAAGGAAAAAGGAGCATATGTATGAATAAGCGTTCCCTATACGCTTTGGCATTGACCGGCGCGCTGGCCCCCATGGCCGCGAACGCCGAATGCGGCGAGATCTCGGTGGCCGAGATGAACTGGACCTCGGGCGGCATCATCACCGGTGTCACCGAGTTTCTGCTGACCCAGGGTTATGGCTGTGATGTGACGGTCGTGCCATCGGCCACCACCACGGCCATCACATCGCTGGCCGAGAACAACGAGCCGGACATCGTGCCGGAGTTCTGGCCGAACGGCGCCCCGGCATACTACGACCTGGCCGAGCAGGGCAAAGTCGTCAAGGCATCGGATGCCTTCAGCGAAGGTGCTACCGAGCACTGGCTGGTGCCGGGCTTTCTGGTTGAGGAGCACCCGGAGCTCGCCACCATTGAGGGTATTCTGAATAACCCGGAGCTGGTTGGTGCCCGATTCCATAACTGCCCGGATGGCTGGGGCTGCCGGATCGCGAATGACTCGCTGGTCCAAGCCTTTGAGCTCGAGGACCATGGCATCGAGGTCTTCAACCACGGCTCGGGCGAGACCCTGCAGGCGGCACTGGTGTCGGCGGCTGAAAACGAAGAACCGTACTTCGGCTACTACTGGGGACCGACCGCGCCGCTGGGTCAGTACGACATGGTCAGTGTCGATATGGGCCCGGTGAACCAGGAGGCCTACGAGTGCAACCAGGACACCGAGTGCAACGAAGTCGGCAAGACAGGCTGGCCGGCCGCACCGGTGTTCAACGTGGTGACCACCGATCTTGCCGAGAGCGAGCCGGAGGCTTTCGAACTCATGCAGAACATGACGTTCGAGAACGACACCATGAACGGCCTGCTGGCGTGGCATGCGAACAACGATGCCACTGTCGATGAAGCGGTCGTGCAGTTCCTGCAGAACAACACCGACGTGTGGATGGACTGGCTCAGCGACGATGCCCGCGCCAACGTGCAGGACATGTTCTAACGCCTGAGCCGCTCAGGATCTGAAGTTAAAAGGCGCCGGGGCGATGACGTCCCGGCGCCTTTTTTATCAATCCGCCGTGTTGCGCAGCGTCTCCATGTCGATGACGAAGCGGTACTTGACGTCGCCCTTTTTCACCCGCTCGTAGGCTTCATTGATGTTGCGGATGTCAAGCATCTCAACATCGCAGGCAATGTCGTGATCCGCGCAGAAGTCGAGGACTTCCTGAGTCTCCGGCATCCCGCCGATCAGCGATCCCGCCAGTACCCGCCGGCCGAAGATCAGGCTGCCGCCGTGGACCGGTGGCTCGATGGGCTCGATCAGCCCGACCAGAATATGCGTGCCGTCATACTTCAACGCCGAGAGATAGGGGTTGAGGTCGTGCTGGACGGGCACGGTATCGAGCATGTAATCGAAATAACCCGCCGCGGCCTGCATCTGCTCCTCGTCCGAGGAGACGACCACGTGATGGGCCCCCTGGGCCCGTGCCTCGCTGACCTTGGCCTCGCTGCGGGTGAAGACCGTCACCTCAGCGCCGATGGCGCGGGCAAACTTGATGCCCATGTGGCCAAGGCCGCCCATGCCAATCACACCGACCTTGTAACCCGCCTGGACGCCGTAGTGACGCAGGGGCGAGTAGGTGGTGATTCCCGCGCAGAGCAACGGCGCCGCGGCCGCCGGATCCAGCGCCTCAGGCACACGCACGACGAACCGGTCGCTGACCACCACCGACTCTGAATAACCGCCAAAGGTAATGGACCCGTCACGCCGATCCTGGCCGTTGTAGGTCAGCGTCGGTCCTTCGAGGCAGTACTGCTCCAGGCCATGCTGGCAGGGCTCACACTCGCGGCAGGCATCCACCATGCAGCCGACACCCACGACATCGCCGGGACGGAACCCGGTGACCTGGTCACCGACAGCGGAGACCCGACCGACGATCTCGTGGCCCGGGACCAGCGGATACTGCGTCATTCCCCAGTCGTTCTGAACGAAATGAATGTCGGTGTGGCAAACGCCACAGTAGTCGATCTGAATGGCGACGTCGTCGGGCCGAAGCTCACGACGTTCGATATTGAGCGGTGCGAGTCCGGATTGATCCGATTGAGCGCCGTAGGCTTTCGCTGGCGTCATACTGAGCCCCCTGATGGTATGGTGAATAAGTCCCCATCTGGACGCCCTCGTCCCGGAATCGTTCCATCACTCGGAGCGCTCGGGGGGTGTCGCATGTTGTCGATAGGTTCGGGTACTGCCGTCATCTTCAACGAGCAGTGTTGAATACTCGTCCTGGTGCTCGCCCATTTCCATTCCCGGCGATCCCACTGGCATGCCCGGGACGGTCAGTCCGTTCGCCTCTGGCTGACTCGCCAGCAGAGAACGGATCTCACGGGCGTGGACATGGCCCTCGATGAAATAGCCATCAACCATGGCGGTATGGCATGAGGCTTGCGCCGGAGTGATGTCCAGGTCGACCTTGATGGCGTTTAACTGGCGATGGCTGACGTCGTGGACGGTTACCTCGAACCCGTTGGCTTCAAGATGCTCGATCCAGGCCGAGCAGCAGCCGCAGGTTGGTGTCTTGGCGACCTTGATGATGGAGTCGGTGGCCATGGCGACGGGGCTGAGCGCGACGAATCCGAGGGCAACAGCCAGATGAGAGAGCGATCGGGAACTGAACATCTAATGGCCTCCGTTGTTTTACGCCTCCGAGTATAACCAATGTGGGTTCATCGCGCATTACCGGGATTGGCGTATTGACAGGGTGTGATCACTGCTGCCATGTTTGCGCTAACATCAGGTCCGAGAGCCTGAGGTCGCAGCATCACGGCAACGCACCGTGATCGTGGACAATGCGTAATGCGCCGGTCCGGATCGGACGGTTGTTAGCGCTAACATTGCGACCTGATAAAAAAATGCAGAAAGCATGAAAGACAACTGGAGGAGATCACTATGGGCGCTGAATCGTCCACGCCCCGCCCGTCCCGACGGCCATTCGGCCGCCTTGGAGCGACTGCACGTCGCATCGCCCATTTTCTGGGGCCCTGGGCGCTGATTCTCGCGCTCTGGTATGGCGTTCGCTACTCCGGCTTTTTCGAGGCCTCACTGATTCCGACGCCGGTGCAGGTCGCCACGCGGCTCTGGGACATGCTGATCGGGGGCGATCTGGCACTGGACATGTACATGTCGACCCAGCGCGTTTTTCTTGGAGTGATGCTTGGCACCGCCTGTGCCGTGCCTGTCGGTTTCCTGCTGGGCTGGTACAAGGGCCTGCGGTCGTTCATGGACCCATTGATCAACTTTTTCCGCGCCCTCCCACCGATCGCGCTGATCCCTCTGGTCATCGTTTACTTCGGGATCGGCGAATCCGCCAAAGTGATCATCCTGTTCTACGCGGCGTTCTTTGCCAGCGTCATCGTGATGTACGAGGGGATCAGTCAGATTTCACCGCTGTATATCCGGGTCGCCCAGACCCTCGGGGCGAGTGATTTCGAAATATTCCGCAAGGTGATTATTCCCCTGGCCGTGCCGCATGCCCTGACAGCACTCCGCGTGGCGCTGGGTGTGGCGTGGGCAACCCTGGTGGCCGCCGAGCTGGTCGCCGCTCAGCAGGGACTTGGTGCGGTGATCCAGGATGCGTCCGCGTATTTCCAGCTCGACACCATCTACATGGGGATCATCTGCATCGGGTTTATCGCGCTGGCCATGGACGTCGCCCTGCGGCGACTCACCCGCCGTGCGCTTGTCTGGCAGGAACGCAATGACTGAGGGGGCCGGAATGAGTCAGTACAACGAAAGAATCCGTTTCGAGAACGTCGGCAAGGTATTCGACACCGACAATGGCTCGATCCAGGTTGCCGAGGATGTCTCCTTTGGTGTCGGGGATGGCGAGTTCGTCTCGCTGGTCGGACCATCAGGCTGCGGGAAAACCACCATGCTCAACATGGTAGCGGGGTTCATGCAGCCAACCACCGGCTCGGTGCTGCTGGACGGTCAGCCCATTCAGGGGCCCGGTTCGGAACGCGGCATGATGTTCCAGGACTATGGCGTTTTTCCATGGCTGAGTGTCGAGGACAACATTGCCTTCGGTCTGCGCCTTCGCGCCAATCGCGTCAGCGATGCCCGGCGCAGGGAGATCGTCGACCATTTCATTGAGCTCATGGGGCTCAGCGAATTCCGCCGAGCCTATCCGAAGACACTCTCCGGGGGGATGCGTCAGCGACTTGCCCTGGCGCGTTCCTATGCGGTCAACCCGGAGTTCCTTTTGATGGATGAGCCGTTCGGCGCGCTCGATGCTCAGACCCGGACCGCAATGCAGGACCTGCTGCTGAATGTGATGGGCGAGGTCCGCAAGACCGTGATGCTCATCACCCATTCGGTGGAGGAGGCGCTGTATCTGTCCTCCCGGATCCTTGTCATCAGCGCACGCCCGTCGCGCATCCGCCGCATCATCGAGGTGCCGTTCGGGTTTCCACGCACGGCCGAGCTGCGCGACTCCGCCGCCTTTGCTGATCTGCGAAGCGAGGTCCGCGAACTGGTGATGCAGGAGTACGCCGCGCAGGAAAGTCAGGCGCGGCAGAAACAAACAACAGGACAGGCGTAGAAAACGCCTCATTACCGCAAGAGGAGAGAGAAATGAGCTATTCCAGCAGTCGCAGAAACTTCATGAAGGGGATCGGCGCGGGTGCCGGTCTGTATGCCATGGGCGGCGTACCCAGCCTGTTTGCCCAGAGCGGGCAGACGGTACGGGTTGGCTACCTGCATACCCTGGCGGTGGACGGCCATATCTGGCTCGCCGACCACATGGGAACGTGGGCCGAACAGGGCCTGAACATGGAGTACATCCAGTTCACCACGGGGCTCGAACTGTTCCAGGCGCTGGTCGGTGGGAGCCTTGATGTGCTCGCGACCGGTGCAGTGATCTCAAACTTCCCAGCGCGCGGTCAGGGCGAGGCATTTCTGATCAACAACGTCGAGGAGGGGACCGCCCAGCTGTGGGCCGATCCCGAGTCGGGCATCAATGAGATCGCTGACCTCAAGGGCAAGCAGATCTCCACCACCACGGGTACCACCGCGCATGTGTTCCTGCATCGTGCCCTGGTTGAGGCGGGACTCGATCCCGACCGGGACGTTGAGCTGGTCAATCAGCGCATGAGCGACGCGGTCACCTCGTTCATCTCCGGCGCCGTGCCGGCGGTGGCGCTCTGGGTGCCCTTTAACGTGCAGGTGGCCGAGCAGCGGCCGTCGGCAAAAATGCTGGTGGACGCCTCGGCGTACTACCCCGAAGCCGCCATCGTGGGTGGCTGGGCCGCACGCGGTGACTTCTATCAGGAGAATCCCGAGGTTATCGACAAGATCATCCGCGGCTGGCTGCCGGCCAACGAGATGCTGGTCAATAACCCCGAAGAGGCACTCGGTATTCTCCAGGCCAACTACTACCCGAATGTCAGCCTCGACCAATTGCAGGCCCAGTATCAGGCCCAGCGGGTGTTCTCACGCGACCAGTGGCTCACGCGGTATGAAGACGGCACCGTCACTGAATGGCTTGACCAGGTGACCGACTTCTTCGTCGAGCAGGGAGGCATCAGCAATCCCCGCCGCGCCAGCGAGTACTTCCATCCGCAGCACTACATCAACATCGCGGGTTGAGCACGCCCCGCCACCTCTCATCGGCAGGGGTGGCGGGTTCAATTTCGCGGTTTTTCAAGGAGAAAAAAATGGGCGCGAGCGTCGGTTTTATTGGTGTCGGAACCATGGGTGGGCCCATGGCCCGCAATCTTCTGCGGGCCGGCCATCGGGTCCGCGTATTCGATCTAGACTCGCGACTGGTTGCGGGTCTTGAAAAGGACGGCGCCGAAGTGGCCGCCAATGCGGCCGCTGCGGCCTCGGAGGCCGACTGTGTGATCACCATGCTGCCCCGGGGTGAGCATGTGGAGTCGGCACTTTTCGGTGACCAGGGTGCGGCGACCGCGATGCGGGAGGGTACTCTCTACATCGACATGAGCACCATTCTGCCGAGTCATTGCGAGCGGTTCGCACACCGGCTCCGGGCCGCTGGTGTCTGCGTTGTTGACGCTCCGGTTGGAAGGTCGTCGCAGCATGCCATCGACGGCAAACTGTTGATCATGGTCGGTGGCGAGGCAGGCGACGTCGACCGGGCCAGGGCGTTCCTCGAGCCTCTTGGCGACACCATTGTCCACTGCGGTCCGACAGGGGCCGGCCAGAAGATGAAGCTGGTCAACAACTACATGTCCATCGCCCTCAATGCGCTGACCGCCGAAGCTCTGGTCATGGCGGAAAGTGCGGGTCTCGATCCGGAACAGGCGCGCAGCGTAATGCTTGGCACGGTTGCCGGTCAGGGGCACATGGGAACGACCTATCCCGCCAAAGTCCTCAAGGGCGATCTGACGCCCGGTTTCATGGTTGATCTGGCGCACAAGGACATGGGCCTGGCACTGGCCATGGCCGGTGAGCTGGACGCACCCGCGTGGCTCGGTGCAGTCGCCCATCAGACCTACGGACTGGCGCGCCGGCACGGGCGCGGAGCCGAGGACTGGACGGCGGTGTATGCAGCGCTGCGCGAAACGGCGATGGGTGATGAGCGCTAGAAGCTTCCCTCATCACGGTAACGACGCGTGGGGCCGGTCAGTCAGCGCCTCCATCGGGCGTGGTCTCGCGCTCGATGATCTCGAACCCCAGATCGCTCAGGGCGGGTGGCGTCGTATCGCCCTGCAACCTCTCGAGGATCTTGTGTGCGGCCTGGCGGCCGATTTCATAGCGGTGAATGCGCACGGTGGTCAGCGCCGGGGCGACACTGGCGGCCAGCTCCACATCGTCAAAGCCCGCGATCGCCAGATCCGCCGGCACGCGGATGCCCTGACGCTGACACTCGAAAAGCGCGCCCAGGGCGAGGATATCGTTGCCGAAGAACACCGCATCGACATCCGGCCGGCTGGCCAGCAGGTCGCGAAGCCGACCCGCCCCGGCGGCAAACGAGAACTTACCTTCGTAGATCAGCGAGTCCGAGGCTTCCAGTCCCAGTGCCGTCACCGCCGCCCGGTAACCGGCAACGCGCTGGGCGGCACGGTCGTTGGCGAGCGTCGGGGCACCGACATAACCGATGCAGCGTGCCCCTCGCGCCACGAGACGCTCGACCATCGCGTGGCAGGCGTTGAAGTTGGAAAACCCGACAGCCATGTCAATCGGCCGACCGTCGACGTTCCAGGTCTCGACCACCGGGATCCGAGCCGCGCGGAGCAGGGTTTCTGCGGCCGGTTCGTGCTGCAGGCCGGTGACGACAATGCCGGCGGGGCGCTGAGCCAGGATGGCATTGATCAGCCGGGTCTCTTCGCCGAGGGAATAACCGGTTGCGCCCAGCAACAGCTGGTAGCCCTGGGCGCCAAGTTCGTCGGTCAACCCGTCGATGGTGTCGGCAAAGATCGAGTTGGTCACGGTGGGTACGAGGGCGCCGATGATACGGGTCTGGTTGGATGCCAGGCTGCCGGCGACCCGATTGGGCACATAGCCCGTGGTCTCGATTGCCGCGAGGACCCGCTCGCGGGTGGTGTCGGCGACTTTGTCGGGATGGTGAATGACCCGCGAGACGGTGATGGCCGATACGCCGGCCACCCGGGCGACATCCTCCATGCGAACGGGCGAGTGTTGGTCCATGACGCGGCGCTTCCCTGACAGCCCTTTTTTTGCCAGCGCGATGTTAGCGCTTTCAACCCTATACTTGGAAATCAACAGGAGTCCAGCTGATGTATACCTTTGGATCGTTCATTAACGGCGAGTGGCAGCCCGGCACCGGCGAGGTGTTTGAAACGGTTGACCCAAGTGCGCCCGGGACCTGCGTGGGTCGCTATTCTCCGACTTCTACCGCCGGGCTGCGCACCGCCATGGATGCCGCCCGCCGCGGGCAGGCCGAGTGGGCGGCGTTGCCGCCGGCCGAGCGGAGCCGTCGTGTCGTCGCACTGCTGGATGCCGTTGAGGCACGCACCGAGGACATTGCCCGTGCGGTCACGCTCGAGCAGGGAAAACCCATTGCCGAATCCCGTGGTGAAACCGGCAAGTCGCTGCGCGAGGCGCGGTTCATGGCCGGCGAGGCGGTCCGCGGCCATAGCGCGGTCATGCCCGCGCAGAAGCCCGATTGCCGCAACATGGTGCTGCGTCGGCCGCGCGGCGTCATCGCCGCCATCACCCCCTGGAACTTCCCGATCCTCACGCCCATGCGCAAGATCGCGCCGGCGCTTGCCCACGGCAATGCCATTATTCTCAAGCCCTCTGAGCTGACGCCCGCACCGGCCTGTCTGATCGCCGAGGCGGCGGAGGAATTTCTGCCCGCCGGGGCGCTGCAGATCGTCCATGGCGGCGGCGAGGTAGGCGCGGCGCTGGTCAGCGATGCCGCGGTGGATGGCGTGACGTTTACCGGATCCGTGGAAACCGGCCGCAGGATCTATGCCGCAGCCGCGCAGAATCTTGCCGAACTGTCGCTCGAGCTGGGCGGCAAAAACGCGGTCGTCATCAATGACACTGACGATCTCGAGCGCTGCCTCGACCAGGTTTTTGGCGCGGCTTGCCAATGCGCCGGGCAGCGCTGCACTGCCATCAGTCGTGTGATCGTCGCCGACGCCCTGCATGACGCGGTGATCGATGGCCTCAGGGCGCGCGCGAAGGCCCAGGTGGTCGGTGCGGGGATCGATCCGGCGACGACGCTGGGCCCGCTCATCAATCAGGATCAGTTCCAACGGGTCAGCGGCTTTGTCGAGCGCGCCGTCGAGGCGGGTGCCCACGTAGTGGCCGGTGGCAGGGCGATCCAGGTTGACAGTGCCCCCGATGGTTTTTTCTACCCGGCGACCGTCCTGCGCGACGTGGAACCGTCCATGGAGATCGCCCGCGAAGAAGTCTTCGGCCCGGTCATCAGCGTCATGCGTTATACGGAATTCGATACGGCCATGCGCTTGCTCAATGATGTCGACTTCGGGCTGACCTCGTCGCTTTTCTCCAACGATTCGGCGCTGATCCAGCGGTTTCTCGACGAAAGCCAGAACGGCATGCTGCACGTCAATCACGGCACGATCCCTGATGATCACATGCCGTTTGGCGGCATTCGCCACTCAGGCGTGGGCGCTTACTCGGTGGGTCCGTCGGCGGTCAACTTCTACACCACCGAGCATTCGGCGTACCTGCAGTCGCCCGGCGGCATCTGATGGGCATGCAGGCGCTGACCACAGGGCGGATCGAGCAGGTGGCCCTGCATGTCCTGCGGGCGCCCATTGAAGAACCCGTGCGGACCTCATTCGGGACCATGACCGATCGGCCTAGTGTACTGGTTGGGGTGACCGATCACGAGGGGGCCTCCGGCTGGGGCGAAATCTGGTGCAACTACCCGGTCTGCGGGGCCGAGCACCGGGCCCGTCTGGCCGCCGAAGTGGTCGCGCCGCAGCTGGTCGGCCGATCCTTCGATGATCCGTCCGCCGCACAGCGGTTTCTGGTGCAGGCGACCCGTGTACTCGCGCTGCAAACGCGTGAGTTCGGGCCGCTTGATCAGGTCCTGGCCGGTGTTGATATCGCGCTCTGGGATCTGGCCGCTCGCCGTCAGGGCCGCCCGCTTGGCGAGGTCCTCGCCGGTGGACCGGTCGCCTCCCGGATACCGGTCTATGCCAGCGGCATCAATCCGCACGGCGCGGTCACCACCCTGCAGCGGGCCCGGGCGTCGGGCTTTGATGCCTTCAAGGTCAAGATCGGGTTTGAGGCCGGTCAGGACCGACGCACGATCGCGGCGCTGCTCGCCGAGCGCGGCGATCAGGAACATCTGATGGCCGATGCCAATCAGGCCTGGTCACTTCCGGAAGCCCGGGCGATGGTGGCCGATCTGCGGGGCAGCGGTCTTGAATGGCTTGAGGAGCCCATGCCGGTGGACACCCCGGTGGCTGACTGGCGGGCGCTGGCCGCGTGCTCCGCCATCCCGCTGGCCGGTGGCGAAAATCTGGCCTCGGTCGCGGGGTTCGACGCGGCGGCGGAAGCCGGATTGCTATCGGTGATCCAACCGGATCTGGCCAAGTGGGGCGGGTTCAGTGCGTGCTTGCCCATCGCCCGGCGGGTGCTTGAGGCCGGACGGCGTTACTGCCCGCACTATCTGGGCGGTGGCATTGGCCTGATCGCATCGGCGCATGCCCTGGCAGCCGTGGGCGGAGACGGCCGGCTTGAGGTTGATTGCAACCCCAACCCGCTGCGCGAGCAGCTGGCGACACCCTTCCCGGGTATTGCCAACGGCGCCATGGAACTGCCATCGGGCCCCGGTCTTGGAGTGGTGCCCGATGGGGCGGCGTTGCGTGACTGGGAGACGCTATGCCTGACCGCCTGATCCGACTGCTGCCCTTCATCGGCGCCTGGCCCGGCCTCGGACGCCGACAGATGCTTGCCGACCTGCGCGCCGGGCTGACCGGTGCGATCATTGTCCTGCCCCAGGGGGTGGCGTATGCCCTCATCGCCGGCCTTCCAGCCCAGTACGGGCTTTATACCGCGATCATCCCGCCGGTCATTGCCGGGCTGTTCGGCTCATCGCATCACCTCGTGTCAGGGCCGACTGCGGCGATCTCCATTGTGGTGTTCAGCGTGGTCAGTGGCATCGTCCCGCCCGAGCATCCGGCGTTTCTCTCATACGTGCTGACGTTGACCTTCATGGTCGGTGTGATCCAGCTGATGCTGGGGATCGCCCGGGTGGGAACGCTGGTCAACTTCATCCCGCACACGGTGGTGGTGGGGTTTACCGCCGGAGCGGCCGTGGTGATTGCGGTCAGTCAGGTCCATCACTTTCTGGGCATCCGCCTGGAGGCTGGCTATGGACTGGTCGATCGCCTGCGGGCGATCAGTGGCGCGCTGCCGGCGACCGAGCCGCAGGCCGTGATCATCGGTGGTGTCACGCTTGCCACGGCGCTGCTGGTTCGCGCCTATCGCCCGCGCTGGCCGGTCCTGCTCAGCGCCATGGCGGTGGGTACGGGGGTCGGTGCGCTCTCAGGCGGCGCCGCCGCGGGCGTGCAGATGGTTGGTGCGACCCCCGGGGCGCTGCCACCCCCGTCGTTCGATCTCATCGCCTTCGAGCGCATGCCTGAGCTGGCATCCGGCGCGTTGGCCGTCGCCATGATTGCACTGATCGAGGCGGTGGCGATTGCCAAGGCCGTGGGTATGCGGTCGCACCAGCGCATCGACGGGAGTCAGGAGTTCATCGGCCAGGGCCTCTCCAATCTCCTCGGCAGTCTGTTCTCGTGCTATGCGGCTTCGGGGTCGTTCACTCGTACCGGCGCCAACTACGACGCCGGCGCGAGAACACCGATTGCCGGTATTTTTGCAGCCGGGTTCGTGCTGGCGGTGATTGTCTGGTTCCCGGATGTCACCGGGTATCTGCCCATGCCGGCGATGGCCGCGGTGGTGTTCGTGATTGCGTGGAACCTGATCGACTGGCATCGCCTGCGCGACATCGTCCGGGCGAGCCGCGAGGAGACCACGATTCTTGCGGTGACGGTGCTCGCCACATTGTTCCTGGGACTCGAGTTTGCCATTTACGTGGGCGTTTTCCTGTCTCTGCTCCTGTTTCTCAAGCACAGCGCCCGACCCCGCCTGGTCAGCGTCGTGCCCATGACCGATCGGCCCGGGCGACCGCTGCGGAACGCCCACAAACGCGGACTGGCGGAGTGCCCGCAAGTGCTGATCCTGCGGGTTGATGGTCCGCTGTTCTTCGGATCGCTGGACCACGTGCGCGAGGGCCTGTGGGCGGCCTGCGACCGCGGCTATTCTCATGTCATCATTGAAGGCAGCGCGATCGAGCGGGTCGATCTGGCCGCCGCCGAAATGCTGGCCCAGGAAACCGAGCGCATGCGCGATCGCGGGGGTGGGCTATGGCTTTGCGGGTTCAAGGACGACGCCCTCCGGTTGTTACGCCATCCGGTGCTGAGCAGCCGGATTGGCGAGCAGAACCTGTTCAGTCGGGCCGGAGATGCCATTGCCGCGGTATTTGAGACTGCGCCGCTGTGTGATGCCTGCCAGCGCGAGGGCGCCGACATCTGCCGGCTGCTGCGCTGACGCCCATCCGGCGGGCCGCGCCGTGAATTCATCGGGTTCCGCGATGTCGTATAGGATACTCACCCATTGCCTTCACCGGCGGGACGACAAGGGAAGCCATGAGAGCCTTTTCACTGAGCATTGCTACTTCTATCGGTCTGGGGCTGGCGGCAGTGGCCAGTGCCCAGACCAGTGACTCGGGCTTTGCCCCGGATGATCCGGACCTGGCCGTCGCGACACTCGCGGGCGGATGCTTCTGGTGCGTTGAGGCGTACTACGAGAAGAACGTGCCCGGCGTGGTCGAGGCCGTTTCCGGCTACAGCGGCGGCGAGGTGCAGGATCCCACCTACGAGGAAGTCTCCGGCGGCCGTACGGATCACACCGAGGCGGTGCAGGTTTACTACGACCCCACCAGAATCACCTACGAAGGTCTGCTCGAAGGCCTGTGGCGGACGGCGGACCCGACCGACATCAATGGCCAGTACGTTGATCGTGGCAAGCAGTATCGCCCGGCGATCTTTTACCATGATGAGGCCCAGAAACGCGCCGCCGAGGCGTCAATTGAGGCGCTCGAGGCCTCCGGCCGCTATGACGAGCCGGTCAGAATCGAAGTAGTCCCGTTTGACGCGTTCTACGAGGCCGAGGCCCGTCATCAGGACTACTACAAGGAAAAGCCGGTGCGCTACCGGCTCTATACATTCAATTCCGGGCGTTATCAGTTCATCGAAGAGATCTGGGGCGATGATCAGTCAGTGGATTTCTCCGAGTATGAGCCGCAGCGCCAGTCAGGTTCTCCATCGGTGGAAGCGTTCGATCCGGCGACCTTCGAAAAGCCCCCTGAAGCGCTCCTGCAGTCGCGTCTGACCGATGAGCAGTATTACGTGACCCAGGAAGACGGCACTGAGCCCGCCTATGACAATCCGTATTACGACGAGAAGCGCCCCGGCATCTATGTGGATGTGGTCTCGGGCGAGCCGCTTTTCTCGTCGCGTGACAAGTACCGCTCTGACACCGGCTGGCCGAGCTTTACGCAACCCATCCGCGAGGACGCGGTGGTTGAACGCGAGGACAACAGCCTGTTCATGACAAGGACTGAGATCCGCAGTCAGCATGCCGATTCGCATCTGGGCCATGTCTTTACCGACGGCCCGGAACCAACGGGTCTGCGCTACTGCATGAACTCCGCCGCGCTTGAGTTCATCCCGCTGGAGGAGATGGAAGCGGCGGGCTATGGCTCACTGATCAGCGAAGTTGAATAGGACGTAATCAATGACCGCACCGACGCTTATAATGGGTGCCCGCGGCGGGATCGGCGAAGCACTCGCCCGCCGCCTGGCCGCCGCGGGTCAGCCGCTCGTGCTCTCGGCGCGTGATCCGCAGACCATCCTGCCGCTGGCGCAGGCCCTCGGGGCCGACGTGGTCGCCTGCGATGTGCTGGATACCGATTCGATCAAGGCGGCGGTCCAAAGCGCGCAGTCCGATGAAGGGCTTGCCGGACTGGCTTACTGTGTCGGCAATATCGTCCTCAAGCCCCTCAAGAACCTGACCGAGAAAGACCTGCTTGACTGCTACCGGCTGAACACCGTGGGAGCGGCAATCGCGGTGCAGGCCGCCGCACCGGCACTGCAGAAGGCGCGGGGCAGCGTCGTGATGTTCTCGACGGTGGCGGCCGGACAGGGCTTTGGCAACCATGCCGTGATTGCCGCGGCTAAAGGCGGCGTCGAGGCCCTGGCCCGGTCGCTGGCGGCCGATCTGGCGCCCTCGGTCCGGGTGAACTGCATTGCGCCCAGCATCAGCCAGACTGAAATCGCCGATTCGCTGCTGTCCAACGAGAAGATGGCCGAGGCGCTCGCGGCCAGTCATCCGCTCAAACGCGTCGGCGTCGCCGACGACTCCGCCGCGATGGCGGCATTCCTGCTGGGCACCGACGCCAGCTGGATCACCGGTCAGGTGTTCCCGGTCGATGGCGGTCGGGGCGCGTTGCGTGCCAGGGGGCAGTAGCATCATGCGCATCGGCCCCGGCGGCGATCCGATTACTGACGCAGGTATTTGATAAGCGCGAGGATCAAAAGCACCAGAACGACGATGATCAGAAGACTGATGACGATGGGGATGATCATCATTCCCGTCATCATTCCCGGTCCAGGGCCATGCATGACGCCCGACCCGTAACTGGACTGTGCAAGCGCGCTGCCGCTCCAGCTACCCAATAACATCATGAAAATGATGATCCATTGCTTCATTGCGGTTTACTCCTGAGACCGGTGACCTTGTAGGATTCACTCGATACAAGCATGAGAGCGTAGACCCGGATGATCAATGGGCCTGAGATCAGCCATCCGATGGATGCGCTCCGTCGTCTATTTGATGCGGGTGTGGCTGCCGCGCATCCAGCCCGCGTGGTTGCGCCGCATTTTCCGCCGATCAGTAAAGACGGGCGGACCCGGGTCATCGGTGCGGGGAAGGCCGCCGCGGCAATGGCGCAGGCGCTGGAGAAGGCGTGGCCACCGGACGTGCCGGCGCCGCAAGGACTGGTTGTCACCCGTTATGGCCATGGGGCGATGCTCGAGAGCATCGAGTGCATCGAGGCATCCCATCCGCTACCGGATGCAGCCGGCCGTGAGGCCGCTCAACGGATGGTCGACATCGCCCATGAATTGGGGGAGGGGGATCAGCTGCTGTGTCTGCTCTCCGGCGGCGGCTCTGCGCTGCTCACCTTGCCGGCCGACGGTCTGACAATGGCGGATCAGCAGGCAGTATCGTCAGCGCTCCTCAGGTCGGGTGCTGACATCGCCGATATCAACTGCGTCAGGAAGCATCTGTCGGCCGTCAAAGGCGGGCAACTCGCCGTCGCGGCCTGGCCCGCCCGCGTGACCACCCTGATGATCTCGGATGTCGCCGGCGATGATCCGGCGACGATTGCCTCGGGTCCGACGGTCGCAGATCCGACCAGTTTTGGCGATGCCCGAGCGATTCTGGATCGATTTGGGATCGATCCACCCACGGCCGTGCGCCATCACCTTGAGTCATCCGGGCAGGAAACGCCCAAACCCGGTGATCCGCGGCTCGATGCTGTGGAGAACATCATTGTGGCCCGCTCGCAGACATCACTGGAGGCCATGGCGGAATACGCTCGCTCGCAGGGCATCAGGCCCATCATTCTCGGCGATGCCATCGAAGGCGAGGCGCGTGAGGTGGGTCGCGTCATGGCCGGCATTGCCCGACAGGTCGCCCGTCATCATCAACCCGCCGCGCCGCCCTGTGTGCTGCTGTCCGGCGGCGAGACCTCGGTGACCGTGCGGGGTGACGGTCGGGGCGGGCGAAATCTCGAGTTCCTGCTCGGGCTTGCCATTGCCCTTGAGGGAGCCGAAACGGTCTATGCCCTGGCCGGCGACAGTGACGGCATTGATGGCAGCGAGGACAATGCCGGGGCGATCGTCACCCCGGATACGCTCGCCCGCGCGCGTCGGATGGGCGTCAACCCCCGGGATCGGCTCGCCGACAATGATGCCTACGGCTTTTTTGCCGCCCTGGGCGATCTGGTGATGACCGGTCCCACCCTCACCAATGTCAATGACCTGCGCGCCATTCTTATTGCTGAGCCCCGTGCTCAGGCGGGGAGCCAATAGCCGACCAGCATCGCGCCCATTGCCCCCATGAACAGGGTCTGCAGCACGATCACCGTGATCGGGCGCCAGCCAAGCTTGAGCATTTCGCCGATCTGGCTCTGGATGCCGAGCGCCGCCACGGCGGTAATGAGGCAGGCGGTGGAAGTGGTCGCCAGCACCGCCATCAAGGGCGCTGGCAGCCAACCCAGGCTATTGATGCCCACGAGGGCGAGGAACCCCAGCAGAAACCCGGGAATCGGTGGGGCGGGGCGCTTTCGTGGCTGCCCGGGGGGATGACGGTTACCGCGCTCGCGCAACACCAGTGCCAGTCCCAGCACCAGGGGAAGTAACAGGGCAACGCGCAGAAGCTTGATGACCGTGGCGATTTCCCCCGAGGTCTCAGAGACACTGAAACCCGCACCGACAACCTGGGCCACATCATGGATCGTGGCCCCTAGAAACACGCCCGCCTGGGCGTCGTCCATGCCCAGTTGCGCCGCGAGGATGGGATAGATCACCAGCGCGACGGTACTCAGGGTGCTGACGCTGACCACCACCAGAACCGTATCGAGGTGTAGTCGCTCATCCCGCGGTAGGGTCGAGGCGATCGCGAGGGCCGCCGAGGCCCCACAGATACTCACGGCTCCGGCGGATAGCACAGCGAAACGCCCGCCCATTCCCAGTGCGCGCGCCACCCCAAAACCGACAAGCAGGGTGGCGGCGACAGTCGCCAGTGTGATCAGCACTGGTGTCAGACCCAGCGCAGTGAGATCGGTGAGCGTCAGGCGGGCGCCGAGCAGCGCCACGCCCACCCGCAGAATCGTTCGGGTGCTCAGGCGGATGCCGGGCGCCACACGCTCGCGCTCGCGCAGAAACCCCAGCGCCATCCCCAGCAGCAGGGCAAACAACATCACCGGTGCGCCGTAGTGGTTGGCGAGGAACAGCGCCACCATGGCCACCGCCAGACTGATCCCGACACCGGGCGCGGCACGGCGACCCACTGCGAGTCGATGGCGGGCGGCTTGGGCAAGCCCCGTCATAGTGGGTGTCGGGTGACGTTCATGGGGGCGCAGCATAGCGGAGTCGGTGTGTATCATCGACCGGCATGACGATCGGGATCGCGGATCTCACCCTCTACGCCGGGGCGCTGCTGGTGTTGTTTCTGACACCGGGGCCGGTGTGGCTGGCGCTACTGGCGCGTACGCTCTCGGGCGGATTCGCGGCTGCGCTGCCATTGGCCCTTGGCGTGGTGGTGGGGGATCTGCTTTGGCCGTTGGCGGCCATCCATGGCCTGAGTTGGGTTGTGTCGGCCCATGATGAAACGCTGGTGATACTGCGCTGGGTCGCGGCGCTTTTATTCGCCGCGATGGGCATGCAGCTGATCCGGCACGCGGACCGGGCCATTCAGGCCGATGGCCGACTGACGCGTCCGGGTTTCTGGCCAGGCTTCAGTGCGGGGCTGGCGGCGATCCTGGGGAACCCCAAGGCGGTGCTGTTCTATCTGGGGCTGCTGCCGGGTTTTTTCGATCTTGGCACGGTAACGGCACTGGACATCAGTGTGATCGTGGTCACATCGATGGTGATTCCGTTTCTCGGCAACATGATCTTCGCGGTCGGCATCGACCGGTTGCGACGCCTGATCCAGTCGCCCGCGGCGTTGAGGCGGGTCAACCAGGTGGCGGGGCTTTTGTTGATTGCGGTGGGACTGGTCATCGGGCTGCCTTCGCTGTATGAATGACGATTCCCCTCACACAACCCAGCGGAGCAGAGACCAGCATGAGCGAGGATCCCACCGCCGGCCTTTCACAGCTTGGCAGTCAGTCGCCCATTCCAACGAACCCCGAGGAGGCGGTACTCGAGCGGGTGCCGAACCCGCAGTCCGACGTGCACTACCTGGCGCGGTTCACCGCCCCGGAGTTCACGTCGTTGTGCCCAATGACGGGGCAACCGGATTTCGCGCACCTGGTGATCGACTATGTCCCCGGGCAATGGTTAATCGAGAGCAAATCCCTCAAGCTGTTTCTTTTTGCCTTTCGTAACCACGGCGCCTTCCACGAAGACTGCACGGTCACCATTGCCCGGCGGCTCGCGGATCTTCTCGAACCGGTCTGGCTGCGGATTGGTGGTTATTGGTACCCGCGAGGCGGTATGCCGATCGATGTGTTCTATCAGACCGGGCAACCGCCGGTTGATGTCTGGATCCCCGAGCAGGGTGTCGCAGGCTACCGCGGTCGTGGTTAGCAGGGAGGGTCCGAGCGATGGATCATGAAAAGCTCGATCGCATCGTCGGCGATGCCAACCGGGCGGCCGATGCGCGCAGGCGGGGGTATCGGGAAAAGGCTCTCAAGCTCTTCCCGTGGGTGTGCGGCCGCTGCACGCGCGAGTTTACGCGGGCCAATGTCCACGAGCTCACGGTCCATCACCGCGATCATGACCACCACAACAACCCGGATGACGGCAGCAACTGGGAGCTGTTGTGCATCTACTGCCACGACAATGAGCATCAGCGTGCCCTCGAGGCGCATCACGCGCCGGGCGAGTCGGATCAGGGTTCGCCCCCGGGCACCCATTCGCCATTCGCCGATCTGAGGTCAATGTTGGATAAATGATGGATTCAACGCCGCGTATCTACTTCTACAGCGCGCAGAAATATGATCAGGCCTTTTTCGAGGCGGCCAACACCGCCCACGGCTTTGATCTGGCCTTTACCGACGCACCGCTGAATGCCGACACGGCAAGGCTCGCCGACGGCGCCGAGGTGATCTGTGCCTTCGTCAATGACACGCTGGATGCGGCCTGTCTGCGGGCGCTCGCCGACGCCGGCGTGCGCACGGTGGCGCTGCGCTGTGCGGGTTTCAATCACGTCGATCTGCCCGAGGCCAAGCGCCTGGGGCTGGCGGTGGTCTCGGTGCCGGCCTACTCCCCGGAGGCGGTCGCTGAGCATACCCTTGCGCTGATCCTCACGCTCAACCGGAACACGCATCGGGCCTATGCCCGGGTGCGCGAGGGCGACTTCAACCTCAAGGGGCTGCTGGGTTTTAACCTCAACGGCCGCACCGTCGGGCTGATTGGAACGGGCCGCATCGGCGTGGCCACCGCTCGCGTGCTGTCGGGTCTGGGGGTGGCGCTGTTGGGTTACGATGTCTACGAAAACCCGGCGTTCAAGGCGCTGGGTGGACAGTATGTGGCGCTGGACGATCTGTATGCCCGGGCCGACATCATCAGCCTCCACTGTCCGCTGACCGAGTCCAACCACTACATGATCAACGCCGAATCAATCGCGCGCATGCGCGATGGTGTGATGCTGGTGAATACCAGCCGCGGCGGGCTGGTCGACACCGAGGCGGTCATCGCCGCGCTCAAGTCAAAGAAGGTCGGCCACCTGGCCCTGGATGTCTACGAGCAGGAGAGTGACGTCTTCTTTCGCGATCTGTCTGACGAGATCCTCGCCGACGACACGCTCTCGCGCCTGCTGACATTCCCCAATGTGCTCATCACCGGCCATCAGGGTTTCTTCACCCAGGAGGCGATGACCCAGATCGCCGAGGTGACGCTGCAGAACGTTGCCGCCGTCTCCCGCGACGAGGTCTGCGACAACGAACTGACCCGACGCTTGTGAGTGGCGTTTTATGGGTCAATGGGTCGCGATTTACCCCGAAAGATCCAGTACACGCCGACGGTGTAGATCAGCACCACGGGTAACACCACCAGCCCGGCGCCGTAGAAAAGGAACTGCAGGGAGGCCGGCGGCGCGGCCGCCTGATAGAAGCGCAGGTCCCCGGGCAGGATCCACGGCCAGAAGCTGAATATGAATGCGCAGAAGGCGGCGATGAAGATCATCGCGGCCATGGGGTAGGCGAGTCGGTCCCGGCGCTGACGCACACTCAATGCGAGGCCGCCCGCACCCAACAAGACCAGCACCAGCGGCACCATCACCCACTCCGGTGAGTCGGCCCAGCGATGGCTGATGTCCATCGATCCCATCAGGGTCCAGATGAAGCTTGCCAGTACGCAGGCAACGGTGAGGACCATGAGTCGCGGCAGCCACCGATAACTCCATTCGCGCAGCCCGCCGCGGGTCTTCAGGACGAGCCAACCGGCGCCCAACAGCGCATAGCCCGCCACAAGCCCGAACCCGCCGAGCAGCGCGAAGGGCGACAGCCAATCCCAGGCGCCGCCGGCGTACTCACCGTTGCTGATGTCGATACCCTCGACCAGGGCGCCGATCGCCGTCCCCTGCACAAAGGTGGCAACCAGCGAGCCGCCACTGAAACAGCCGCTCCAGAGTCCCCGCAGGCGCCCGCTGCGGCCACGGAATTCCATGGACACGCCCCTGAGTATGAGCGCGCCCAGCAGGATGACGACGGGCAGGTAGAACGCCGAGAGGAAGATCGCATACGCCGCGGGGAAGGCCGCAAAAAGGACCGTTCCCACCACCACGAGCCAGGTCTCGTTGCCATCCCAGACCGGCTCAATGGTCTGCATCATCTGATCACGCTGGACTGGATCGGCATTGAACCCAAAGAGAATGCCCACCCCCAGATCAAAGCCATCCAGCAGCCCGTAGATGAGGATGGCGAATGCCAGTACCAGTGCCCAGAAGTGGACTAGATTGAATGCCGCGAGGGTCTGCATCAGATCCAACGGCACGCTTACACCCGCGCCGGTTCGACGATGAGACCGCGGTCAACCGGATCGCCCGTGATCTTTTCCGCCCCCGGGCCGGCCCTTAGCGCCCGCCAGATGTAGTAAGTCCCGGCCGGGAAGATCAACGAGTAGAGCGTCACATAGACAAGCAGGGAGGTGAGGGCCGCGCTGGTGGTCAGCGACGGCGTCACGGCGTCGGCGGTGCGCAGCGCGCCAAACACCACCCAGGGCTGGCGCCCGATTTCGGCGGTAAACCAGCCCGCGACGATCGCGATGAAACCACTCGGAAAGCTGATCGCCGTCGCCCATAAGAACCACCGGGGCGGTGCGCGCCCTTTGTCCATGCGGGCCCGCCGCGTCAGCCAGACGCCTGACCACGACACGAACAGCATCACCAGCCCCATTCCGACCATGATCCGGAATCCATAGAAGGGGACGAGAAACGGCGGACGCTCATTGACGGGCACCGTGACAATGCCGGGCTCGCGCGAGTCAAAGGTCAGGCTGTCGAAAAAACTCCCCATGACCGGCACACCGATCTCGAAGGCATTGCGCTCAGCGGCCTCATCCGGCCAGGCAAGGAGCAGCAGCCGTGCGGGTTGTTCAGTCTGCCAACGGCCTTCGATGGCCGTGAACTTGCTCGGCTGATGGGCCTCGACATATTCACCGTTCAGATGCCCGATCACCAGCTGCAGGGGGATCAGTACCGCGGCCAACCCCAGCCCCATCCGCAGCATGACGCGTGCCCCCTCGGCGTGTCGGTGGCGCAGGGTGTACCAGGCACCGGTCGCCGCCACGCAGAACGCGGTGGTCAGATAGGCGGCCAGAATCATGTGCGGGAAGCGGACCCACAGGACTTCGCTGGAAAATATGGCGCCCCAGTCGGTGGGCACGAACTGGTTGCCCTGCATGGCGTAGCCGACCGGTACCTGCATCCACGTGTTGTTGGCGAGTATCCAGAACGAGGACACGGTGGTGCCGATCGCCACCATCAGACACGAGAAGAAGTACACGCCACGCGAGACACGCTGACGGCCGAAGACCATGACACCGAAGAACGTCGCCTCGAGCAGGAACGCGGTAAACGATTCGTACGCCAGCAGGGGGCCCTGAATGGGACCGGTGCGGGCGGACAGGGCACTCCAGTTGGTGCCGAACTGGAACGCCATGACGATGCCGGAGACGACCCCCATGACGAAGGCGATCACAAAGATCCTGAGCCAGAAATCGAACAGTTCACGATAGATCGGCCGCGACGTGGCGAGCGACAGCCCCTCCAGCGTCGCGAGCCACGCCGCCAACCCGATCGTGAAGGACGGGAAGATGATGTGGAACGTCATCGTGAACGCAAACTGGATCCGGGACAGGATCAGTGGATCGAGTTCCATACGCGGGTGCCCTAGTTCTCCAGCAGCTCGTACTGGGTTGGATTATCGGCGCACAGGCCCAGCTCGCACTCGGCGAAGGTCGATGCGGCATTGGCGACGACGATGAGGCTGAACAGGCCGAATGCCAGCAATGCGAGCCCGGTCGGGTGGGTGCTGCGCCGCTCGCTGGTGGTTCGGAATCCGCCATCGATGAGCAGCATCACCGCCGATCCCAGCACGATCAGGCCGAACAGCAGCGCCGCCCAGGTGTAGAAGTGCAGGCCGATGAACGCATCACCGTAGCTGCCGGTACCGGGAGCGATGTGCAGAAAGATCTGGCGGACGGCGACGGCGAATCCGGCGAGTGCGCCCAGGATCACGAGGCCATAGTGCCGCGCCCGCTGCCCGTGAAACAGGTTGAGGACCAGGCCGAATCCCGCGAGGGCGAACCCGGCGCGCTGCAGCAGGCACAGCGGACAGGGCAGATCATCGTTGATTAGCTGATCGGTGAATGCGAACCCCAGCACGATGGTGATCGCGATCAATCCCAGGGCATTGAGGTTTTTTGAGAGTGACTCTGTCATTTCGCGACCCCTAGAAGTTGAGATTGAGCTTGTCGGTTGCATGGACGTTCAGCAGGTAAAGCGTCCAGAGCAGGCCGACCCCCCAGGTCGCGTGTGCCAGCGCGGGCTTGTCGAAAAAGACCAGCGCGAGCGCGATGGCAACGAGTAGAAAAGGCAGGACCATCATGAATGCGATTCCCCTTTTTTATGTTCAATACGGCGCAGATTAGTAATACCCGTTTGTACCCATCGAAGCCAGAAAAATACGGTGAAATTTACTGACAAATCCTGACGGCGGTCGCCGCCCGTCAGCACTCGCGACAGCCACGATGGGCGGTGGTAGTCTCAGAACCGATCCCCTTCCAAAACAATAGAGGTCGCCATGCTCGACAAGGTCAAAGCGTCCGGACACCGCAGTGTCGTCGTGAACGAGTACACCAACAGCGTCATCGATCCCGAGGCCCGCATGCTCGGTCCGGTCGAGGATGGTGGCACCATCATCGCCAATACGGCGCCCGGCTGCTGGGGCCCGATGATCACGCCAAGCCTGCGGGGCGGGCACGAGGTCACCCGTCCCGTCGAGGTTGTCGGTGCCCGGGTGGGAGACGGGCTTGTGGTGCGCATCCGCGACATCACCGTCACCTCGCTGGCAACCGCGTCGGGCCACGACAGTTCGCCCGAGGGGTTCTGCCTGGGTGACCCCTACGTCGCCGCCCGCTGTCCGCAGTGCGACACCCTCTGGCCGGCGACGCATATCGAGGGGATCGGACAGGACTCGGTGCGCTGTGATGCCTGCAATCAGCCGGTAAAACCCTTCGAGATCGTCCATGGCTATACCGTCGCCTTTGATGACAGCCGCCATGTGGGCGTGACCCTGCCCCCGGCCGCCGCCGAAACGGTGGGTCACGATGCGGATCATTATGCGGCGCTACCGGATGGCAGCCATCAGCACTCCGTGCTCCATTACGCCCCGGCCGACATGCCGGCGACGCTCATCCGCATGCGTCCATTCCTCGGCCAGCTTGGGAGCTGCCCCTCCCGGGCGCTGCCAGACAGTCACAACGCCGGCGATTTCGGCGCATTTCTGGTGGGCGCGCCCCATGATTACTCGATCACCCAGGCGGAGCTGGTCGAGCACAAGACCGACGGCCACCTCGACATTGATGCGGTGCGGGCCGGCGCGATCCTGGTGGCGCCGGTGAAGGTCAACGGGGGCGGGCTCTATCTGGGGGACATGCATGCCGGACAGGGCGATGGCGAAATCGCCGGTCACACCATGGACGTGGCGGGAAGCGTCACTCTGCAGGTGGAGGTGCTGAAGGACTACCCCATCGATGGCCCGGTCCTCTTTCCGCTGGTTGAAGACCTGCCGCCCATGGCCCGGCCATTCAGCGACGATGAAAAGGCGAGGGGCAAGCGGCTCGCCAACCGCTGGGGCACTGGGCCCATTGAGCCGACCGCACCCATATCGGTGATCGGCACGGCCGCCAACCTCAACGACGCCATCGATAACGGGCTGGAACGCGCGGCCCGGCTGCTCGGGCTGTCCGTGCCCGAGGTGCGCAACCGCGCCACCGTCAACGGCGCCATCGAGATCGGTCGGGCGCCCGGGGTGATTCAGGTCACCTTTCTGGCGCCGCTGGCGCGACTGGATTCGGTGGGTCTGGGTGACTATGCCCGCGAGCAGTATGGTCTGGAGTGAACATGTCGAGTGTCGCCATTATCGGTAACGGCATCGCCGGCGCGTCGGTGGCGCGCCGGCTGGCCCTCACCAGGCCCGATGCCTTCAGCCCGATCAGCCTGTATGAAATCGGTCGCGGCCCCGGTGGCCGGGCCGCCACCCGTCGAACGCGGTCGATTCCCGAGCTGCGCATCAACCATGGGGCCCCTTACGCGGATATCTCAACCCGCACGGGACGGGAGCTGCTGGCATCACTGGGCGATGCCACGACGGCCTACACGGGGCCACGATGCACCCTGGATGGACCGACCGGCGCTGTTGCGCCGCGCCGGCAGGAGCCCGGCACGGCTCTGATCACGGGCCGGGATGGCGAGATGGCGAACATCGCCGGCGATCTGCTGCGTGATGACGAAAACCGTCTGCTCCCATCCGTCACGACGCATTACTCGAGCATCGTCAGGGGCCTCAGTCGTGGTCGGGCGTCTGACGATCCGTGGGTGCTGTCGGATAAAAACGGCGAGGAGATCGGACGGGCCGACTGGCTGATCGCGGCCGGCAGTGGCATCGCCCATCCGCGCTGGTCGGCGACGTTCGGCGGCGAGCCGCCGCTGGTCGGGGCTGCCTCCGACCTGGGGGATGCGCGGCTGAACGACGCCCTCGAGGTGGTGGCCCAGCAGACGGCGGCGCCGGTGCTGACGGTCCTGCTGTACTGCACGGGCGACCTCGCCGCCCAATGGCAGAGCCTGGCGTTCAGGGACGCAGTGGTCGCCGATCACGCGGTGCTCTCGAAAATCTCCATCCAGCCCTGTGGTGAGGCGCGCTGTGCGGTGGTGCTGCACTCCACCGGCGACTATGCCGCGGGCAACGCAGGCGTGCACGGGAGCTCGTCGAGTGCCGCGCGGGTGGGCGATGCGTCCTCGGATACTGCCCGGGAAGCCGCGATCATCGAGGAAATGCTCGTCGCGCTTGATGGCATTCCCGGTCTGCCGGCCGCCAGCAACGCCGACTACGCCTTCGGCCCGCTGCTGCATCGCTGGGGGAATGCCTTTCCGCAGGGCGAGCCACTGCCGCAGGCCCTGGCGGTGTGCCCCGACGCCCGTGTGGCGTTCTGTGGGGATTACGTCCGCACCGCCGCGCGAATGGGCAGCTGCGAGTCGGCGTTGGTGTCCGGTGTCGAAGTCGCCGATGCGATGGTCGGCACTTGCTCGCGCTAGTGCTGCGAGGCGCCTGCCTTGGGGTCGTCGTACGCGGCCATGGCGTCCATGAGAAGGGCGCCCTGGCCCTCGGGGTGACGGACCGCGACCTCGGCGCCGTTGCGACGGAGCTTGCCGACCACACGATCCACCGCCCCGACCGCGGAACTGTCCCAGAGGGTCGTGTGGGTGAGGTCGATGGTGACCTGCGGTACGTCGGCGGCAAAATCGAACCCTGAGAGGAAGTTGTCCACCGCCACAAAAAACAGCACACCGTTGACGTGATAGACACGGTGTTGGCCATCGTCGCTGTCCGTACAGGTGACGGTGATCTGTCGGGCCAGCTTACGCACAAAGAACACCGCGCTCAGCAGGACACCGGCCAGCACGCCCTTGGCGAGGTCATGGGTGAGGACAACGGTGGCGACGGTGACGATCAGCACAAAGGCGTCGGTCCGTGGCATTCTGCGGAGCATGCCAAAGGTACTCCAGTCGAAGGTGCCGATGGACACCATGATCATCACTGAGACCAACGCCGGCATCGGGATCATCGAGACCAGGTCCCCGAAGAAAACGATGAAACAGAGCAGATACACCCCGGCAGCGAGACTGGAGAGCCGTCCGCGCCCGCCGGACTTAACGTTGATGATCGACTGACCGATCATTGCACAGGCCGCCATGCCGCCGAACAGCCCGGTGACGCAGTTGCCGATGCCCTGGCCGATGCACTCGCGGTTTTTCTTGCTTGGTGTGTCGGTGAGATCGTCGACGATCGAGGCGGTGAGCAGTGACTCGAGCAGCCCGACGATGGTGAGGGTCAGCGCGGTCGGCAGGATGATCTGAAGGGTCTCGAGGTTCATCGGCACCATGGGGATCCCGAATACCGGTAACCCGCTCGGCAGTTCACCCATATCGCCGACGGTATTCAGGGGCATGTCCAGGAAGTACGCCACGCCGGTGAGCGTGACGATGGTGACAAGCGCCGGGGGAACGGTCCGGTTGATGTACGGGAACAGATACAGAATGGCGAGTCCGCCGATCACCATCAGATAGGTGGGTGTACCGTGGCCGACGAAATGCGGCACCTGGGCCATGAAGATCAGGATGGCCAGTGCGTTGACGAACCCCTGCATGACCGTGCGCGGGATGAACATCATGTACCGCGCGAGCCTCAGCCGACCGAAGACCACCTGCAGCACGCCCGTGAGTATTGTCGCGGCAAACAGGTATTCGACACCGTGCTCGGCGACCAGGTTGATCATGACCAGTGCCATGGCCCCGGTGGCGGCCGATATCATGCCGGGTCGTCCACCGGTGAACGCGATGACCACGGCCATTGAGAACGAGGCGTAAAGCCCGACGGCAGGATCGACGCCGGCGATGATCGAAAAGGCGATCGCCTCCGGAATCAGTGCGAGGGCCACGACGATGCCGGCGACAAGGTCGCCGCGCACGTTCGAAAACCAGCTGCGGCGAAGCGTCGCCCAATAGTTCGTCGCTCGATCAACCAAGTCGCTCGTTCCTTAATACTGCCGGTGAGGCCATCCGCGGGCGGGAGGCTGCGTAAGCTACGGCAGTTGCTGCACCGCGGCAAGTGGCGATGGGCGATGATGCCTGGTGCATCGATATTTCCGTTACCATGCAGCTTTATCGATCAACAGGCTGAGGAGCCATGCAGCAGCGCATTCTGGTACCGGTCAACTTCACAACCGCTTCGGCGCGGGCGCTTGCGGTCACGCGGGCCTATCACCCCGGCGCGGTCATCCGCCTGCTCTATGTGGTCAATCCGAGTGATATCGCCTCGGCGACGGCCAATCCCGTCATTAATCCGACCCACGCGCGGGATGAGCGCAGCAAGGCCGAGGATGAGGCCAGTCGCAGGCTCGCGACCTGGCAGCGCGATGATGAGGAGCAGGCCGTTGCGGTGGGCAACCCGGCGGAGACCATCAGTGATCAGGCCAAACAGTGGAAGGCTGATCTGATTGCCATGGGCACGCGCAGCCGGACCGGGTTTCAGCAATTCCTGCACGGCTCGGCGACGGAATGGCTCGTCCGGCATGCTGATCAGCCGATTCTGGTCGTGCACGATGTGGATCTGGCCGAGGAGCAGAAACGCCATCTGCCCCCGGTGGGAGACAACCCCGCCTGAGGCGGGGCTGCGGCTTTTATAGCGAAAAGCCGCCGTCGACGGCCATCGCCTGCCCCGTGACATGCTGGGCGGTCGCCAGATAGACGGCGAGCTGGCCCATATCCTCAGGGGTCTGGGCCTCACCCTGCGGGAGCAATGTCTTCTGGTGGCGCTCCCAGGATTCGGCCTCGGTTTCGCCTTCGTGGCGCCAGCGGCCGGCAAGGCCGTCCTCGCCGCGCCACATGCCGGTCCCGACAATGCCCGGGCACAGAGCATTCACCGTCACACCCTCGGCGGCGACCTCCTTGGCGATCGCGTTGGTAAAACCGATGACGGCGAACTTTGACGCGGTGTAGTGGGACAGGTCCGGGAAGCCGACCTTGCCGGCGATCGAGGCCACATTGATGATGCGACCAAAGCGCCGCGGCCGCATGACGGCGAGTTCCGCCTGCGAGCAGAGGAACACGCCCTTCGCATTTACCTTCATGATCCAGTCCCAGTCATCAATGGAGAGTTCGTCAACCGAACCAATGCTGAGAACCCCGGCGTTGTTGACGGCGATATCCAGCTGTCCCGCCTGCGCGACCACGCTGTCAATCAGCTCATTGACCGATTCCGGGTCGGACACGTCGACCTGGAAAGCGCCGCTGCGCCGGCCTGTCTCCTCCACCCGAATGGCGGTTTCCCGGGCAATCTCGACATCGAGGTCCGCGATCATCACGTCGGCGCCGGCTTTTGCCAGTGCGATGGCGATTCCTTCGCCGATTCCGCGCCCACCGCCGGTGACCAGTGCCGTCTTTCCTTCCAGTTCCATGGGTCTTCTCCTCTATTGAGGTGAATTAAACCGTAATGCATGCAGGCTAAAAGGCGGGTCCGCGGTGGATCAACACCGTTATCCAAGTGCATTGTTAAATCCGGGCAATCAATCCATTGTGTGGCGACACGGATGGCCTTTAGCAGAAATTTTCAGGGAAGATGGGTATGACTGACACAGACATGGCTGATTCATTGAGTCGCTGTATCGCGCAGTCGGAATATCCCGTGTGTACCATCCACGCCGTGCCGGAACCGCCCGGGCCGATGGTCTGCGATGTCAATGAGGCGTTCGCGCGTCTGATCGGCTGCCCGTCTGAGCAGCTGATCGCGACCCGCGCCGGTATGCCACCGGCGCCGCTGGGCGAGCGGGGGATGATCGACAACCTCAGGGCCAATTTATCCGCCGATAGCTGTCGTGTTGCGGTCGTCTGGGGCCTGCGTCGCGACGGCATCGCCTATCAGGTGGACTGTAGCGTCCTGCCAACCCGCGCACCTGGCGGCGAGGGTGACTACCTTGTCTGTATTTATAGCGACGTCAATTCATCTCTCGCGGCGCGGCAATCGTTGCTGGATGAAACGGAAAAACTCCAGGCCCTGATTGCATCCGTATGGGTGTCCCAATCCTTGGAGCCGTGCGATGCAGCGCCAGGGCCGCAACAGGCCACCGCGGCAACGCGCGATACGCTCGAGCGAGAGGCCGGGCGCCCTCGGGGAGGCGTCGCCTTTATCGATCATCAGCGGCGCATTCAGCGGATCGACGCCGCCTTCGAGACCATCCAGGGGCAATCGGCTGACGAGATCATCGGCCATGACATCGAGCGCTTCTACGTCGATCATGCGAGCTTTGAGCGCATGGGCGCCCAGGCTTACGGCCGGCGTAGGTGCGACGCGGATCCATCCATCTATTGCGCGGTGTTTGAGGCCTCCCGCGATGCGGTGATGCTGATGGCCGCGGAGGGGTATTTCATGGCCGTCAATCCCGCGGCGCTGGCCCTCTTCGAAGTCCATGACTCCGGGCAGTTCCTTCGCGGCTATGCGACGCCTGCTGCCCTGTCGCCCACGACCCAGCCTGATGGCGAACCCTCCGCCGACGCCACGCAGCGTTGGACTCAACATGCCCTTGACTGCGGCCAGTCGCTGTTCGAGTGGTATCACGAAACGGCGACGGGCCGTGTGTTCCCGGCGGAAGTCCAGTTGAGCCGGATCGATCTGGGTGATGATGTGATTGTTCAAATGATGGTGCGTGATATTTCTGAGAAAAA
The DNA here is from genome assembly GCF_009805925.1 of Spiribacter sp. SSL99. NCBI lineage: Bacteria > Pseudomonadati > Pseudomonadota > Gammaproteobacteria > Chromatiales > Ectothiorhodospiraceae > Spiribacter > Spiribacter sp. SSL99. The sequence continues at coordinate 61,303 of NZ_MAOM01000022.1, forward strand.
GGCTGCCATTAAGGCGCTTCAGCAGGCACGCGATCAGACGGAGGCTTACTTCCATACGGCGCCGGTCATGATCCTTTTCATGGATATCACCGGAGCGATCACCGAAATCAATGAATACGGTTGTGAGCTGATCGGCCTCCCGCGTGAAGCGATCGTTGGCACACGATGGTTTGATGCCTTTCTGCCGGCGGAAGAAAAATCACGCCTTGAGGGAGTTTTCGCGGCGTTGCGGCGAGGAGATACCCAACAAACGGAATACCATGAAAATCACATTGTGACGGCGAAAGGCGAAAAACGGGTCATCGCTTTTCGTAACGCCCCGTTCAGGGACACCACCGGTCAGGTTACCGGCATACTCGCCTCAGGCGTCGATATCACGCGGCAGCGCGAAGCGGAGGCTCACCTTGAATACCGGGCGGCCCACGATGAACTGACCGGGATCTGGAACCGGTGGCGGATGATAGAGCTTCTGAACGCCGAGATGCAGCGCGTTCAACGGCATGGCGGGGTGTTCAGCCTGATTCTGTTCGACGTGGATCATTTCAAGCGGGTTAATGATCGGTACGGTCATGATGCCGGGGATACTGTACTGAAGACGCTGGTGGCGCTCGCCAACCAGCGGCTCCGCCGGGTTGATGCCCTTGCGCGCTGGGGTGGGGAGGAGTTTCTCGTTCTGCTGCCCGCCACGGATGAGGCCAGTGGATACATGGTTGCAGAAGCCCTGCGATGCGGCGTTGAAGGCGCTGACCTCGGTGTGCCGACACCAGTGACCATTAGTCTGGGCGTCGTTGATTGTGACAGTCACGAGACGCTACGAGCACTCCTAAAACGCGTGGATGACTGTATGTACGCCGGCAAACGGGCGGGCCGTAACCGGACGGTGCAACAGGGGGCACGACCGGATTAACGCCGCGGCTGTATGAAAAGCCCCTGGGCAGGTGTAGCGTCATGGCGATCTGACCAAAGACAACGGAGTATCGATGTCTGAAAACGTGTTAATCGTCCTTACCTCGCACGATCAGCTGGGGGACACCGGGAAAAAAACCGGTTTCTGGCTCGAGGAACTGGCCGCGCCTTACTATGTGCTCAAGGATGCGGGCGTCTCCCTGACGCTGGCCTCGCCCATGGGCGGTCAGCCGCCGGTGGATCCGTCCAGCGACGCCGAGGAGAGTCATACCGAGGCCACGCGGCGTTTCGAATCCGACGCTGAGGCTCAGGCGGCACTGGCCAGCACGCATCGCCTCAGTGAGATGAATGCCGATGACTTTGACGCCGTGTTCTACCCCGGGGGCCACGGCCCGCTGTGGGACCTGGCTGAAGATGCCGACTCGATCCGTCTGATCAAGACCTTCATCACCCAGGGTAAGCCGGTGGCGAGCGTCTGCCACGCACCGATCGTGCTGGTTGGCGCCCGGACCGAGGCGGGTGAGCCGCTCGTAAAGGGGCGCGAGGTGACGGGCTTCACCAATGGCGAGGAAGCTGCGGTGGGCCTGACCGACGTCGTGCCTCATCGGGTGGAGGACGCACTGCAGGCCTGCGGAGCCGACTACGCCAAGGCGGATGACTTCGCGCCCTACGTGCGTGTGGATGGACAACTGATCACTGGTCAGAACCCGCCGTCCTCCGCGCCGACCGCACAGGCGCTGCTGGAGTGGCTCGGGAAGCGGTAGGCGGCATGAAGGCGCGATGAGGGATGCCCATGCGTCGACGAACGAAAACCTGCGCCGAGTGTGACCGCCCCGGGGATGTCCTCTACCGGTGTCGCTACGGCGCAGGCTCCGACTGGGTTTTTGTCTGCGGGGCCTGTCTGAAAACGATCAAGCCGATGCATCCCGACTCGTATCAGTATGGCGGAACCTGGAAGAGCCGAAAGCGGTGAAAAGGGCTTCGGATAGTCACCTAAGCTTTCCTTCATAACAAAACAGTCAAGATAAACAGCTCAGGACTCGATCCAGGCGGCCGTTGACATAACGCGACAAAGGAGACTGTTTGAGTCCCTACTTCGCATCCTTCAAGACTCGCACTAGCTCGGGAATGTCATCTTGAATGATGCTCCAGAGGGTGTCTTGATCTATACCCAGATAGCCATGTATCAGGCGGTTACGAGTGGCAATGATCATTCGCCACGGGATTTGCGGGCGGTCGGTGCGAATTTCATGAGGTACATGCCTGGCGGCTTCCCCAATCAATTCGAGATTCCTTAATGTTGCGTCATAGGTTATACCGCTGGCTACAAAACTTCCTTGGTCCAGCCCATCGGTGTACGCGAGTACTTTCTCCGCGAACTCAGTCATGTCGTCCAGATAAAAACGCCATTGACGTTGCCTGCCTTCAGACATTGACTCGCTCGTGCTCAACAAATGGACGGAGCTCTGGGCGAAGTGCCTTTTCTGTCACTAAGTCGACTGGGCAGTCGAGGAGGTCCTCCAGGTAGAACTGCACGCCAAAGTACCGTTTAGAGGTGGCCGGACCGTCGAAGGCAACCAGTACGTCTACATCGCTGCCGACGTTCGTGGCGTCTCGGGCGGTTGATCCGAAAAGCGCGAGCCGAGTGACACCGAAACGAGCCTTGAGCTCAGGCTTGCTCTGTTTCAATAGCTCGAGTGCGCGGTGTTTGTTCATTGTTCTTCCTTAGACGGTGTCTTGATACCGCAAACTAACACTCTCTCAGCCGCCAATAAAAAACCCCGCCGTAGCGGGGTTTCAGGTGTTGGTGGAGACGGCGGGAATCGAACCCGCGTCCGAAGGACCTCCACTACAGGGTCTACATGCTTAGCGCCGTCTTTAGTTTTAGCAGCCACCGACCCAACGGCCAGGGTCTGGTTGCCGCGATCCCGTCAGGTTTCGCCGCGCGGGTCCGGGCTCCCCGCGGGGCTAGCCTGTGTAATATGCCTGTCCGACACCCAACCACAGGCGATCAAGTGTGGACAGCTCACGGGTGTTTAGGCCGCGAGAGCGAAGTTGTCGTCGTTGGCAACTATCTTTTTTGTCACGTTTTTAACGAGGTTGAGTGACATCCCCGGCATGCACCTGGAGCTTTGCGACCTTCGTCGAAGCCATGTCGTCCCCAGATATGTGAGTAGACAGGGTAGCGGTTGCGGAGTTCCGGGGGAAGGGCCGGCGGCTAGACGCGGTGCTTGAGCAGGCGTTCCTTCTCGCGCTGCCAGTCGCGTTCCTTCTTATCGGCGCGCTTGTCATGCTGTTTTTTGCCCTTCGCAAGCCCGATGGTCAGCTTTGCGCGGCCACGCGACCAGTGCATATCCAACGGCACCACCGTGTATCCACGCTGCTCGGTCGCGCCGACAAGCTTCGCCAGCTCCTTTTGGTGCAGCAACAGCTTGCGCGTCCGGGTGGGGTCGGGGTGGATGTGCGTGGACGCGGTTGGCAGCGGCGGCAGGTTGCAGCCGATCAGATAGGCTTCGCCATTGCGGATGAAGACATACGCCTCGGTCAGATTGGCGCGTCCGGCCCGCAGGCTCTTGACCTCCCAGCCTTCGAGCACGAGCCCTGCCTCGAAGCGCTCTTCGATGAAGAACTCGAACCGCGCCCTTCGATTGACGACGATGGACGAGCCGCCGTCACCGGGTTTCTTTTTGCCTGATTTCTTACTCACCCACACAGTCTAACGGCGCCGGGCAGTGGCATCCAATGCGCCGGGCCGGCGGTGAGCTGCCGCGCGGAGTCTGATATCCTCTGGCGCTTATTGACCGGCAACTCTCGAGCACAGCGCATGACCACCGTTTCCCGCTCCGCCATCGTCCGGCATTCCGCCGAGCAGATGTTCGATCTGGTCGATGACGTAGCCCATTACGAGGACTATCTCCCGTGGGTAAAGCGCAGCCGCGAGCGCGAGCGCACCGAAGACCGGGTGGTCGGTGAGCTGCTTTTCTCGAAGGCGGGATTCGAGAAGTCGTTCGTCACCCGCAACCATCGTCAGCCCGGCAAGATGATCGAGATCCGCCTCATCGAGGGGCCGTTTCGCCACCTCGAGGGGTTCTGGCGTTTCGAGCCCATGGGCGAGGGGGCCTGCAAGGTTTCGGTGGATCTCGAGTTCGAGTTCTCCAGCCGGCTGCTGGCCATGGCCTTCGGGAAGGTATTCACTCAGGTCGCCGGGACGTTGGTGGATTCGTTCGTCAACCGGGCTGACGAGCGCTATGGCCGCTGACCACCGCCACGGGCCCGACGACTGGATCGATGTCGAGGTCGCCTATGCACGACCGGATCGTCAATGGCTCATTGCCCTGCGCGTACAGGCTGGCACCACGGCACGGGCGGCGGTTGAGCAAACGGGCCTGCTCGACGACATGCCGGATCTGGATACTGACGCGGCCGGCGTCGGGATATTTGCAGAGCCGGTCAGCCCCGAAACCCCTCTGGCGCCGGGCGATCGCGTCGAGGTCTATCGCCCCCTGCAGATCGATCCCAAGGCCCAGCGGCGTCATCGCGCCCGGGCGCAGCGCCAGGCCCAGAAGCGCTAGCGCGCCGTTCCCGCCAGTGGGTGGTCGGCGTCAACGAAATCGCCGCGGGCCGTGGCCAGACCGTTGGCGTCGAAGGTCAGCGTCAGTCGGCGCGAGACGGCCTCGACATCGGCGCTGCGTGGCTCCACCTCATAGACATAATCCCAGCGGTCATCGGTAAACGGGTCATCAATGGTGGGTGGGCCCAGGACAAAGCGCACCTGGCGGCGGGTCATCCCCGCCCGCAACTCGTCCACGTCGGCCTCGTCAAAGAGCGTGCCCTGCCGGATCTCCGGTTTATAGAGAATGGGCAGCTCCTCGACGGTGCTGGCACACCCCGCAAGCGCCGCTGACACGAGCAGGGCTGCGACGATCCGTTTGCCGGTGTATACTGAAATCATTATAAAGAAAGCGTCGTCCTGAGTGGTTTTGCGACATGGTAACCCAAGCCCGTCCCGCCTCACACATTCCCTGGGAAATCAGTCACGAGTCGGACGAGCTCCGGCGCGCCGGGCTCAAGGCCACCGCACCGCGACTCAAGATCCTGCGCATTCTTGCCGGCCGCGAGCGCGCCCACCTTGCCGCCGAAGAGGTCTATCAGCGCCTCCACGACGACGGTGAGGACATCGGCCTGGCGACGGTCTACCGCGTGCTCACCCAGTTTGCCGAGGCGGGCATCGTGATCCGTCACAACTTCGACAGCGATCGCGCGGTGTTCGAACTCAACTCGGGGATCCATCACGACCATCTGGTCTGCGTCGACTGCGGCAAGGTCGAGGAATTCAAGGATCGGGTCATTGAGCGTCGTCAGGTGGATGTCGCCGCGGTCTCGGGCTACGAGCTCCACAGCCACTCGCTCATCCTCTACGGGCGCTGTCCGGATTGTGCCCGGGTGGCACGGCGCGGGGATCAGTCGGCCTGATCGAGCATTTCGCGGGCGTGGTTGAGGGTGTTCTCGGTGATCTCGAGACCGCCGAGCATACGGGCGATTTCGTGGACACGCTGATCTCCGACGAGTGGCCGGACATCAGTGACGGTGCGGCCTGACTCATTCTGGCGCTTGTCCACCTGGAGTTGATGCATGCCCTGAGCGGCCACCTGAGGCAGATGGGTGATGCAGATCACCTGATGATGCGCCGACAGGGCCCGCAGCTGGCGGCCGACCACTTCGGCGACGGCGCCGCCAATGCCGGTGTCCGCCTCGTCAAAGATCAGCGATGGCAGCTCGGCGGTATCCGCGGTGGCCACCTCCAGCGCCAGCCCGATGCGCGAGAGCTCGCCGCCGGATGCCACTTTCTGTAGCGGGGCGGGCCGCTGATCCGGGTTGGTGCGTACATCAAAGCGCACCCGGTCGATCCCGTGTTCGGACGGGGTCGCCTGATCGTCGGGATCCACTGCGATGATCAGTGCCGCACCCGCCATCCCCAGCTCGCCGAGTAGGCTATCGACCCGTTCGCTTAGCGCGGCGGCCGCGGCCTGTCGGGACTCAGAGAGGGTCTGGGCGGCCTCGCGGTAGTCACTGAAAAGCTTTTCCTTTTCGGCGTTGAGCGTGACAAGGCGCTCGTCCGCCGAGGTCAGGCGATCCAGCTCTGCGCGCAGCGCCTCGGCATGCTCGGCAAGGCCCTCGGGCTCGATCTGGTGCTTGCGGGCCAGATCGTGCAGCCGGCTGAGTCGTGTTTCCACCGCCTCGAGCCGCTCGGGGTCCATTTCGAGCTGGTCGGCGAACTGGCGCAGGGCCTGACAGGCCTCGTCGATCTGGACCTGGCCGGTGGTCAGCAGCTGCTGGACCTCGTCGATGCGGGCGTCGACATCGCCGTGTGCCGAGAGCTCGCGCTCGGCCGTGGCGATCAGCGACTGGGCACTGGTCTCGCCGTCATAGAGGGCCTCGAGGCTTTGCTGACAGGCCGTGATGATCTCGCCAGCCCCCGCCAGCCGGCGTTGCTCGCGTTCGAGCTCGGCCATCTCCTCGGCGCTCGGTGCGGCGTCGTCGAGTTCGTCGAGCTGGTAGCGAAGGAGCTCGATCCGGTCGTGATGATCGGCGCTGCCACCGCTCAGGGACTCGATTTCTGCACTCACCCGGCGCCAGCGTCGGGCCAGCTCCGCCACCGCCTCAAGACGCTGGGGGTGAGCGGCGAACCCATCCAGGGTGCGCCGCTGGGTGTCCGGCCGCATCAGTGCCTGATGGGCATGCTGGCCATGGATGCCCATGAGCAGCGCGCCCAGCTGCTCAAGCTGATGGCGGGTGACCGGGCGGCCGTTGATCCACGCCTGGGAGCGACCGTTGCTCTGCACGACCCGACGGATCAGGCATTCATCGTCCTCATCCAGCGCTTCCTCGGTCAGCCATGCCCGGGCGCGCGGGGTATCGGCCACATCGAACAGGCCATGCACCTCGCTCTTCCCCGCCTCGGCCGGGACCATGGAGCGATCGGTGCGGTCACCCAGGCAGAGACCCAGGGCGTCGAGCAGGATGGATTTGCCGGCGCCGGTCTCGCCGGTGAGGGTGGTCAGGCCAGGGCCCAGATCCAGACCGAGTTGATCAATGATGGCGAAGTCACGGATTTCGATACGTTTCAGCATGGTGGCGCGCCGTCTCCCCAGTGCAGTTTCGCCCGCAGGATATCGAAATAGCGATGCCCGGGAGGATGCACCAGTCGCAGTGCATGCGGGTAGGCGACGATGTCGAGGCGACCGTCGGCGGTCAGGGACAGGTTGGTCTGGCTGTCGCAGCTGACATGCACCTGTTCGATGGACTGGGGCTGGACGCGCACCTCGATATGGCTGCCGGCGCTGATCACCAGGGGGCGATTGCTGAGGGTGTGGGGCGAAATCGGCACCAGCGCCACGGCATCGATCCCCGGGTGCATGATGGGGCCGCCGCCCGAGAGTGCATAGGCGGTGGAGCCGGTGGGCGTGCAGATGATCAGGCCGTCGGAGCGGTGCCGGTTGCAGGGCTCGCCGTCGATCCAGGTCTCGAACTCGATCATTCGCGCGGTGTTCCAGCGCTGCAGGACCACTTCATTGATGGCGGGGGCGTGGGCGACGATGCCGTCGTCATGGACGACTCGTGCCTCGAGCACAAGCCGCTCCTCAACACGACAGTCGCCATCGATCACGCGGATGATCTCGTCGAAGCGGTCCGGCGATACATCGACCAGAAATCCCAGCCGCCCACGGTTGATGCCCAGCACCGGGACCTGGTGGGCGGCGACCTGCTTACCGGCGTGCAGGAGCGTGCCATCACCGCCGACGACGATCAGCAGGTCGATGCGCGGGGCGAGGCTGTCGAGGCTGGCGACGGGGTGGGTGGCGGAGGCACCCGTCGCATCGCCGATGGCCTCGTCAAGGGAGACGGTGAGACCGCGTCCGTCGAGCTCGTGGATGAGCTTGCGAATCGTATCGATGACCGCCTGGTCGCCCGGCTTGCCCGTGATCGCGATACGTTGGAACGGTTGCATGCAATTCCCTCGACAGTTCGCCGACAACCTAGCACGGTGGCCGCAAATTGACAGCCATGGGGGGTGTTGATAGCTTGCCTTGGCACTCGTCTGTCACGAGTGCCAATCCCTGGAGGACGGTATGGTTCAGCGACATCGCGACGGGCCGTCCGGGGCTCGTGCGCAGCACCTGCTCCGGGCCCTTGTGCATCGATATATCCGTGACGGTCAGCCGGTGGGGTCGCGGGCCCTGACGCGCGAGGCCGGCATGGATCTGAGTGCGGCCTCGATCCGCAATGTCATGGCCGATCTGGAGGAGGCGGGCTACATCCACTCGCCGCATACCTCCGCGGGACGGATTCCGACCGATCGGGGCTACCGGTTTTTTGTCGACACCCTGCTGAGCGCCCGTCCGGACAGCGGGCTTGACGCGGATAATCTGCGGATTCGGCTGGACGGCGAGGGCAGTACCGACTCACTGGTGGATTCGGCGTCCAACATCCTCTCGGGGCTGACGCATCTGGCCGGCGTGGTGACGCTGCCGAAACGTGACTTCGGCTCGATCCGCCAGATCGAATTCCTGCCGCTCGCCCAGCGCCGCATCCTGGCGATCGTCGTGCTCAATGACTCCGAAGTGCAGAACCGGGTCATCGAGACCGATCGCGACTACAGCCCCGCCGAGCTGCAGCAAGTCTCGAACTATCTCTCCAGCGAATTCGCCGGCAAGAGCGTCGGCGAGGTCCGTCATGGCCTGCTCGAGGCGATGCAGGCCGATCAGCGGGACGTCAACGAGCTGATGACCTCGGCGATCGCCGTGGCGCAGACACTGTTCGCCGGTGATGGCGAGTCCAGCGATGATTTCGTGATGGCCGGTGAGACCAATCTGATGACCTTCGCCGAGCTCTCGAGTGTGGAAAAGTTAAAGGAGCTGTTCGAGGCATTCGGGCGCAAGCGCGACATCCTGCATCTGCTCGATCGCTGTCTGTCGGCGGATGGCGTGCAGATCTTCATCGGCCAGGAGTCGGGCTATCAGGCCTTTGATGGCGTGAGCCTGGTCACGTCCACCTATCAGAGTGATGACAATGTGCTGGGGGTGCTGGGGGTGATCGGCCCCACGCGCATGGAGTACGACCGGGTGATCCCGATCGTCGATGTCACGGCCCGGTTGCTCGGGCATGCCTTGAAACCGACGCATTGATCCCCACCTCTGCGCACAGGTGCATTTCAAAAGCGGAGCGACGCATGACAGACGAAGACGACAAGCCGGCCGGGAACGGTCCGCAGGAGCAGGACGCGGCGGATAACGGCGCCGCGGAGGAAAGCCAAGAGAAGACCGCCGAAACGCTCAGCGCCGAACTTGAGGCGGCCGAGGCGCGTGCCCAGGAGAACTGGAGTGAGTTTCTGCGCGCCCGGGCCGAGATGGAAAACCTGCGCCGGCGCGCCGAAAAGGACGTGGCGGCGGCCCGCCAGCAGTCGCTGGAAAAGCTCGCCGGCGAGCTGCTCGCGGTCAAGGACAGTCTCGAGATGGGCCTGCAGGCGGCGCGGGATGAAAACGCCGATGCCGCGCGGCTGGCCGAGGGCTCGGAACTGACGCTGCGGATGTTTGATCAGGCCCTCGAGAAATTCAACATCGAGGCCATCAATCCCCAGGGCGAGCGCTTTGATCCCGAGCGGCATGAGGCCATGACCGCGCAGGAAACCGACGAGCAGGCACCCAACACCGTGGTCAGCGTGATCCAGAAGGGCTATCGCCTTGGCGACCGCCTGCTTCGCCCCGCGCGGGTGATCGTGGCCAAAGCCCCGGCGGATTCAGGCGACGAGGCTTGAAAAACCCGGTGCCGGGCACCAGATCACCTGACGACACGAATTACAGGACATTGAGGAGCAATCACTGATGGGTAAGATTATAGGCATCGACTTGGGAACCACCAATTCCTGCGTCGCCGTGATGGAGAGCGGGACGTCCCGCGTCATTGAAAACGCGGAAGGCGATCGCACCACGCCCTCCACCGTGGCCTTCACTGAAGACGGCGAGGTGCTCGTCGGCGCCGCGGCCAAGCGGCAGGCGGTGACCAACCCCGAGAACACGCTGCATGCGATCAAGCGACTGATCGGGCGCAAATTCGAAGAGGATGTCGTCCAGCGCGACGTCCGCGAGATGCCCTACAGCATCGTCAAGGCGGACAACGCCGATGCGTGGGTGGAAGTGCGTGGCAAGAAGATGGCGCCGCCGGAAGTTTCTGCGCGGGTGCTGCAGAAGATGAAGAGCACCGCCGAGGATTATCTGGGCGAGGAAGTGACCGAGGCGGTGATCACCGTGCCGGCCTACTTCAATGACTCCCAGCGTCAGGCCACCAAGGACGCCGGTCGCATCGCCGGGCTCGAGGTCAAGCGCATCATTAACGAGCCCACCGCGGCGGCGCTCGCCTACGGACTCGACAAGCAGGGTGGCGATCGCAAGATCGCAGTCTATGACCTGGGCGGCGGCACCTTCGACGTGTCGATCATTGAGATCGCCGAAGTCGAAGGCGAGCACCAGTTCGAGGTGCTGTCCACCAACGGTGACACGTTCCTGGGCGGCGAGGACTTTGACCGCGCGGTCATTGACTACCTGATCGCGGAGTTCAAGAAGGACCAGGGTATCGACCTGTCCGGCGACCGTCTGGCGCTGCAGCGGCTCAAGGAGGCCGGTGAGAAGGCCAAGATCGAGCTGTCCTCCGCCCAGCAGACCGAGGTGAACCTGCCGTACATCACCGCGGACAACACCGGGCCGAAGCACCTCAACCTCAAGCTCACGCGGGCCAAGCTCGAGAGCCTGATCGAGGATCTGGTCAAGCGCACCATCAAGCCCTGCGAGGTGGCCCTCAAGGATGCCGGCCTCAAGGCGAGCGACGTCGATGATGTGATCCTGGTCGGCGGCCAGACGCGGACGCCCAAGGTGCAGGAGGCGGTCAAGTCGTTCTTCGACCAGGATCCGCGCCGGGACGTGAACCCCGATGAAGCCGTCGCAGTGGGTGCCGCGATCCAGGGCGGTGTGCTCGGTGGCGACGTCAAGGACGTCCTGCTGCTTGACGTGACGCCGCTGTCCCTCGGCATCGAGACGCTGGGCGGCGTGATGACCAAGCTCATCGAGAAGAACACCACGATCCCGACCAAGGCCAATCAGGTGTTCTCCACCGCCGAGGACAACCAGGGCGCCGTGACCGTGCACGTCCTGCAGGGCGAGCGCGAGATGGCCAGCGATAACAAGTCGCTCGGCAAGTTCGATCTCTCCGACATTCCGCCGGCACCGCGCGGCGTGCCGCAGATCGAGGTGACCTTCGATATCGATGCCAACGGCATCCTGCACGTCACCGCCAAGGACAAGGGCACCGGCAAGGAGCAGTCCATCCAGATCCGTGCCTCCGGCGGGCTCTCGGACGAGGACATCGAGCGCATGGTCGAGGACGCCGAGACCAATGCCGAGGAAGATCGCAAGGCCCGCGAGCTGGTCGAGGCCCGCAACCAGGCCGACGGCCTGATCCACGGGGCGCGCAAGAGCCTGGAAGAGGCGGGTGACAAGGTCTCGGACGAAGAGAAGCAGTCCGTTGAAGAGGCGATCAGCAATCTCGAAGAGGCCATGAAGGGCAGTGACAAGGCGGCTATCGACTCGGCCACTGAAGCGCTGGCGACCGCCTCGGGCAAGATTGCCGAGAAGCTCTACTCCGACGCGGGCGGCGCTGACGGCGGCGAGCAGCCGGGCGGTGCCGAGAACGCCGAGTCGGATCAGGAGGACGTCGTCGACGCCGACTTCGAGGAAGTCAAGGACGACGACAAGAAGAAGTAAAGCCGCATCGCGGCCTTTCCGCTTCTTCGGCAGGGCGCAGCCCACCGATTGCCTGGCCCCGGCCGGCACTCGGTGCCTGCGCCTTTGCTGTTAGCGCGGCGGCCGTTACTCTGCAACGACAACGGTTAGAACGGGCACCATGGCAAAACGCGATTATTACGAAATCCTCGAGGTCTCGAAGAATGCCTCGGAAAGCGACCTCAAAAAGGCCTATCGCCGGCTGGCGATGAAGTATCACCCCGACCGCAATCCGGATGATGGTGATGCCGAGGTGCGCTTCAAGGAGGTCAAGGAGGCCTACGAGGTCCTCAGCGACCCGCAGAAGCGCTCGGCCTACGACCAGTTCGGTCACGCCGGCGTCGACCCGAGTGCCGGCGGCGGCCCCGGCGCGGGCGGATTCGGTCGTGGCGGGGCCGATTTCTCCGACATTTTCTCGGATGTCTTCGGTGATATCTTCGGCGGCGGTCGCGGCGGCGGGCGTGCCTTCCGCGGGGCGGATCTGCGCTATCGCATGGAGATATCGCTCGAAGAGGCGGTCCAAGGGGTGGATCGGGATATCCAGATTCCCACCCAGGTGCGCTGCGATGAGTGCGACGGCAGTGGTGCGGCCCCCGGCAGTGAGCCGGTCACCTGCCAGACCTGCAATGGCCATGGCGATGTCCGGGTACAGCAGGGATTTTTCTCGATTCAGCAGACCTGCCCGCGCTGTGATGGCACGGGCCAGGTGATCAGTGATCCGTGCCGCAAGTGCCGGGGTAAGGGCACGGTGCCCGACCAGAAGACCCTGAGCGTGCAGGTGCCCCCGGGTGTGGATACCGGCGATCGCATCCGCCTCAGTGGTGAGGGTGAACCCGGCGAGCAGGGTGGCCCGCCCGGTGATCTGTACGTCGAGATGGTGGTCAAGCCGCATCCGATCTTCACCCGCGAAGGGGCGGATCTGCGCTGCGACATCCCGCTCAGCGTGACCACCGCGGCGCTCGGTGGCGAAATCGAGGTCCCCACGCTGGCGGGGCGGGTGACCCTGCGCATTCCCGCCGGTACCCAGTCGGGCAAGGTCTTCCGGGTGCGTGGCAAGGGCGTCAAGCCGGTCCGCGGCGGCACCCACGGCGATCTGCTCTGCCGGGTCATGGTCGAGACGCCGGTCAACCTGACCGCGCGGCAGAAGGCCCTGCTTGAGGAGCTCTCCGAGACCCTTGAGCAGGATGGCGAGCACCATAATCCGCGGGGCAGCTCATGGCTGGATACGGTGAAGTCGTTTTTTGATCGGATGAAGCTCTGACATGACGAAAGTGGCGATCCTCGGGGCATCCGGCCGGATGGGCCGAACATTGATCGGGCTGGTTGCCGCCGCCGACGACCTGCAGCTGGTCGGGGCCACCACCCGCGCGGACAGTCCCTCCGTGGGCAGCGATGCCGGTCTGCTCGCGGGTTGCGGGGCGCTCGATGTCACCCTGACCGCCTCCGCTGAAGCGGCATTGGCCGATGCCGATGTCGCGATCGATTTCACCCTGCCGGCGGCATTGGCCGACAATCTGACCGCCGCCCGCTCGCGGGGTTGCGCGCTCGTGATCGGCACCACGGGGGTGGATGCGGACGGGATCCAGGCCATTGATGCCACCGCCCGGAGTCTGCCGGTGGTGTTCGCCGCCAATTACAGCAGCGGGGTCACGCTCCTGCAGCGCCTGGTGCGGACCGCGGCGGCCGCACTCGGCAGTGACTACGATGTCGAGATCGTCGAGGCGCACCATCGCGGCAAGCGCGATGCGCCCTCCGGGACGGCCCGGGCGCTGGGCCAGTCGGTGGCCGATGGGCGCGGGGTGGATCTGGAGGAGAACGCGGTGTACGCCCGCGAGGGGATGACCGGGGAGCGTCCCGTGGGCGCCATCGGTTTTCAGGCGCTGCGGGGTGGCGATATCGTAGGCGAACACACGGTCATGCTGGCGGGTGAGGGTGAGCGGCTTGAACTCACGCATCGAGCCGCGAGCCGCGAGACCTTTGCCCGTGGTGCCCTGCGAGCGGCCCGCTGGGTAATCAGCCAGCCTCCCGGCCGATTCGACATGGACGATGTACTCGGTCTCAGCGACTGAGTCGTCGCCAAACGCCGGAGTCAGTCATGCGCATTGCCATCGTGGGGGCAGGGCTCGCGGGCCTGAGCGCGGCCCGCGTCCTGAGTGACGCAGGCCTCGAGCCCGTGGTGTTCGATAAGGCCCGGGGTCCTGGGGGACGCATCGTCAGCAAACGCACGCCCTACGCTGGCGTTGATCTGGGCACCCAGTATTTCACCGCCCGCGACGGAGAGTTTCGGGCGGCAGTGGACGACTGGCGCGAGGCCGGGGTGTTGGCATCCTGGCCCGTGACCCCGCGGGTTCTCCCCGAGGGACAGCCGGCGCGGGCGCAGGCCCGTCTGGTGGCGGTGCCGCGCATGTCCGCGCTGGCCCGGCACATGGCCGAGGGGCTTGATGTGCGCTGCGGGGTGCAGGTGCGCGAGATCACCCGCGAGGCATCCGCCTGGTCCATTCAGGATCGCCACGGTGATTCGCTGGGAACATTCGACGGCGTGTTGCTGACCGCGCCCGCGCCCCAGGCCCAGTCACTGCTGGCCGAGCCCAGTCCGCGCCTCGCGGCGCGTGCGGTGGAAGCGCCCATGAAACCCTGCTGGGCGGCGGGACTGGTGCTGGATGAGCCCCTCAATCTGGCGTTTGACGCCGGCTTTCCGAGCAGTGGTCCGCTGGGCTGGGTGGCGCGGCTGGGCGCCCGTCCCCAGCGCCCGCAGACCCCGGAGATCTGGACGCTGCACGCCACCGATGCCTGGAGCGAGGCGAATATCGAATGGTCCGAAGACGCCGTCGGCGAATACCTGACGCAGGCGTTCGCCGAGCTGACGCGACGCAAGCCATCGGTTAGCGACCGGTTCGTTCATCGCTGGCGGTTTGCCCGCTCGCGCCGGGCCCTGGCCGAGCCGGCGGGTTATCTCGAGCACGATCAGCTGTTGTGTGCCGGCGACTGGGTGGTTGACGGCCGCGTCGAGGGGGCGTGGCGCAGCGGCCGGGCAGCCGCCCGACGGCTGATCAGTCTCGCGGCCGGCCGGGCTGATCCAGGCGCTGAATGATGGCCGCGTAGTCCTCGGCAAGCTGGCCGATGGCCTCCAGCGCGACCCGTTCATCGATCTGGTGAATGCTCTGGTTGACCGGACCAAACTCCACGACCTCGGCGCCCAGCGGCGCAATGAACCGGCCGTCGGAGGTGCCGCCGGCCGTATCCGCCCGCGGGGGCGTGCCGCTGCGATCGGTGATCACCGCCTCGATGGCCCGTCGCAGGGCGCCCGGTTCACTTGAAAAGGGCGCTGCGGAATGTTTCCAGTCAATGGTGGCATCGGGAGCGTGGGCATCGGCCATTGAATGGATGCGCTGCTGCAGGCCCTCGGCCGTGCTGGCGGGCGAGTAGCGCAGGTTGAAGCGGGCCGATGCCTGCCCCGGGATGACGTTGATGGCATCGGTGGCGGCGCCGACACCGGTGATCTGCAATCCGGTGGGCGGGAACTCACGGGTGCCGTCATCCCAGCGCGTCGCAGCGAGCTCGGCCATGAGCGGCATCAGCCGGTGCAGTGGGTTGTCCGCCTGAGCGGGGTAAGCCACATGCCCCTGGTGGCCGGTGACGGTGATCTCGCCACTCAGTGAGCCCCGGCGCCCCACCCGTGCCGTGTCACCAAGGCGGGTCTGGCTGCTCGGCTCGCCGACAAGGCACCAGTCGATGCCGCCCAGCCGTTCATGGATCAGTGGTGCGATGGCGCGGATGCCGTCCTGCGCCGGGCCTTCCTCGTCGCTGGTCAGGGCAACGGCGATGCGCATATGTGTGGTGGCGGCCACCGCCTCACAGGCCGTGACAAAGGCCGCCACACTGGCCTTCATGTCGGCGCTGCCGCGTCCGTAGAGGTGACCGTCGCGCCGGGTCGGCTCGAAGGGGGGCGATGTCCAGGCATCCGCCGGCCCGGCGGGGACGACATCGGTGTGGCCGAGAAACAGCAGCACCGGTCCTTCGTCCCCCCGGATGGCCAGCAGGTTGCTGACCGCCCCCCGGGGCAGCCATTCGAGGGCAAACCCCGCAGCGGCCAGATGCTCAGCCACCAGTGTCTGGCAGCCGGCATCCTCCGGTGTCACCGAGGCGCGCGCGACCAGTGCCTCGGTCAGGGCGATGGCCTGTTGTGTCGAAACCTCGCTGGCCATTGTCGGGGTGCCGCCTCAGGGGCGCAGCAGCTCGTTGATGCCGACCTTGGCCCGGGTCTTCGCATCAACCTGCTTGATGATGACCGCGCAATAGAGGCTGTGACTGCCGTCCGCGGCGGGCAGGTTGCCGGGGACCACCACGGCGCCGGCCGGGACACGGCCGTACAGGATCTCGCCGGTCTCGCGATTGTAGATGCGGGTGCTCTGGCCGATGAAAACGCCCATCGAGATCACCGCGCCCTGTTCGACCCGAACGCCCTCGACAATCTCCGAGCGGGCGCCGATGAAGCAGTCATCCTCGATGATGGTCGGATTGGCCTGCAGCGGCTCGAGGACCCCGCCGATGCCCGCGCCGCCAGACAGGTGAACGTTCCGGCCGATCTGCGCGCAGGAGCCGACAGTGGCCCAGGTGTCCACCATCGTCCCACGGTCGACGTAGGCGCCGATGTTGACGTAGGAGGGCATCAGCACCACGCCGTCAGCGATGTAGGCGCCGCGGCGCGCCGCGGCCGGCGGCACGACCCGCACGCCATCGGCCTCGAAGTCGGCGCTGCTGTAATCGGCGTACTTCATGGCGACCTTGTCGAAGTAATCGGTCTCACCGCCGCGGATGCGCTGATTGGGGGTGAGGCGGAACGACAGCAGGACCGCCTTTTTGAGCCATTCATTGACCTGCCAGTCACCGTCGACCGGCTCGGCCACCCGCGCCTCGCCGCGGTCGAGTCGCCCGAGGGCGTCCCGCACGGCGGCATGCAGCTCAGCGGGCGCGTCGGCGGGGTTAAGGGTATCGCGCCGCTCAAAGGCGGTTTCAATGATTTCCTGGATGGATTCCATGCAGTCGGCTCCGTGGGTCAGTACGAGTGTTCAATAAAATGGCGGATGCGATGTAGCGCATCCTCGCAGACCGGGGTCTCGGCCACCAGCGCCAGGCGCGCATGACCCCGCCCGGGGTCGCCCGCGGGCGTGGGCCGTGACAGGTAGCGTCCCGGCAGCACGGTCACGCCGGTGTCGCGGTAGAGCCCGCGGGCGAAGGCCTCGTCATCGCCGTCGGGGACCGGCAACCAGATATAAAAGCCCGCCTCAGGGTCTTGATAGGGACAGATATCGCCGATGATCGAGCGGGCGCGCTCGAGCTTGTCGCGATAGGCGGCGCGATTCGCGGCCACGTGGGCCTCGTCCTGCCAGGCCGCGCGGCTGGCCTGCTGCACATGCAGCGGCAGGGCGCAGCCCTGATAGGTGCGGTAGGCGCGAAAAGACGCGATCAGTCGGGCGTCACCAGCGATGAAGCCTGAGCGTAGTCCCGGAACATTGGAGCGCTTCGACAGGCTGTGGAAGACGAGACAGCCGGCGAAGTCCGAGCGGCCGGCCGCCTGGCAGGCCTGCAACAGGCCCAGCGGCGGATTGGATTCATCGCGGTAGAGTTCGCTGTAACACTCGTCGGCCGCGATCACGAAACCGTGGCGGTCCTGTTGCTCGAAGAGCTTCTCCCAGAACGTCTGCGGAATGACCCGGCCCGTGGGGTTGCCCGGGCTGCATAGATAGATGAGTCCGCAGCGCGCCCAGTCGGCCGCCTGCCAGTCGTCCAGTGATGGCAGTCCGTCCGCCGGGTCCGTATTGAGCAGTCTCGGGACGCCGCCGGCCAGCAGCGCCGCGCCCTCGTAGATCTGATAGAACGGGTTGGGCATGGCCACATCGGGCCGTTCAGCGGGGTTGAGCAGTGCCTGGGTCACGGCAAACAGGGCTTCCCGAGTACCGGCGGCCGGGAGAATGTGGCGATCGGGGTCAATGGCGCCGTCGGTCAGTTGAAAGCGTCGGCGGATCCAGCCCGCGATGGTCTCGCGCAGCGCCGGCTGACCCGCACTGGCGGGGTACCGCCCCAGGCTGTCATGCAGCGCGTCGGCGGCGGCCCGGGTGATCCAGTCCGGCACCGGATGGCGGGGCTCGCCAATGGACAGCGCCACCGGCTCGCGATCCGCCGGCGGAGTGATGTCCGCAAGCAGGGCACGGAGACGCTCGAACGGGTACGGCTGAAGGTGGCTGAGACCCGCCTGGCCCGGCCGTTGCTGATCAGACGCCATCGCCCCTCCGCATGATGTCGCCGTCCTCCTCAAATGCGCTCAGCAGCTCGGCCCGCAACTGCTGGCGCGTCGCGCTGGTGAGTGGCGCATTGGCGTCGTCGGTGATGAAGAACACATCCTCGGCGCGCTCACCCAGGGTGGCGATCTTGGCGTTCTGCACCCGCAGCCCGTGGCGAGCCAGGGTATAGCCAACCTGCGCCAGCAGTCCCGGCTGGTCGCCGGCGATCAGTTCCATGACCGTGCGGTGATTGCGTGTGTCGTCGCTGAAGTCGATCTGGGTGTCGGTGTTGAAGTGGCGCAGGCGACGCGGCGTTTCGCCGGTGGCGGGCTCGGGCAGTATCTGTGGATCGTGCAGGTGATCGCGCAGCGTCACGCGCAGCGTCTCCACCAGCCCGGCCCGATCCGCGCCGCCGCCCTGCGGCATCTGCACCAGAAAACTGTCCAGGGTGTAGCCGTTATCGGTGGTGATGATCCGCGCATCGAGAATATCCAGGCTCAGGCGGTCCAGTGCCGAGACCGCCAGGGCGAAGATGTTGTCGCGGTCGCGGGTGTAGATGAATACCTCGATCCCCCCGCGCTGGGCGTCCGGCTCGATCAGTACGAGGGGCTCGTGCGCGGCATTGCCGGCGGCGTGGATGGCCTCGGTATGCCAGGCCACTTCGGCGGCCGAATAGCGCAGGAAATAGTCCGGTGTGAAATGCCGCCAGATCGAGCGCACGGTCATATGGTGCAGGCCCTTGCGCCGTAGCAGCTCGCGCGCCCGATGCTGGGCCTCGGCGACCAGCTCGTCCTCGTCGATGGGCTGGCCGAGCCCACGTCGCAGGGCCCGTGCGGTGCGCCGATACAGCTCGTGGAGCAGGGACTTGCGCCAGGTGTTCCAGAGCTTTGCATCGGTGGCGCGGATGTCCGCCACGGTCAGCAGGTACAGATATTCGAGGTGCTTGAGGTCGCCCACTTCGCCGGCGAATTCGTTAATGACGCCGGGGTCACTGATATCGCGCCGCTGCGCGGTCATCGACATCAGCAGGTGCTTGCGCACCAGCCAGGCGACAAAGCGGCAGTCATAGCGCGACAGCCCGTGCTGCAGGCAGAAGGCATAGGCGTCCTCGGCGCCCAGCTCGGAGTGGTCGCCGCCGCGGCCCTTGGCGATGTCATGGAACAGGGCGGCCAGATACAGCAGCTCGGGCTTGGGCAGTCGCGAGTGGATTTCGCTGAGTTGCGGGAATTCGTCGCGATGCTCGGGCACGCTCAGCCGGCGCAGGTTGCTGACCACCATGAGCGTGTGGGTGTCGACGGTGTAGACGTGGAACAGGTCATACTGCATGCGCCCGGTGATCGCGGCGAACGCCGGGATATAGCGCCCCAGAATGCCGTGGCTGTGCATGCGCCGCAGCGCGTGGGTGATCCCCACGGGCTGGCGGAAGATTTCCATGAACAGACTCCGCGCCCGCAGATCGCGACGGAACGCCGGATTGATGCGGTCGCGGTGGGCACGCAGCTGGCGGATCGTGGCCGCGCGGATGCCGCGGATTTCCGGGTGCTGCTGCATCAGCAGGAACAGCTCCAGCATGGCGAACGGATAGCGCTGAAAGACCTGCCGATGGGTGATTTCAATGAAGCCGCGCTTGACCTGAAAGCGCTTGTTGAGCAACTGCGGCTTTTCGTCGACGTCGGTGTAGAGAATGGTCTCTTCGTAGAGCTGCAGCAACATCTCATTAAGACGCGATAGGCGTTTGATCATGCGATAGTAACGCTGCATGAACTGCTCGACGGCCAGGGTGTGCGTGGCATCCTTGTAGCCGAACTGGCGGGCCAGATCGGCCTGGTAGTCGAACAGCAGCCGGTCTTCGCGACGCCCGGCGAGGCCATGCAGGGCGAAGCGGATGTCCCAGAGAAAATGCTGGCCCTGGATGAGCTCCTCGTACTCGCTTTCGCTGAGGAATCCCAGATCGACCAGATCACTCAGCGCACCGGCATTGAAGTGCCGCTTCGCCACCCAGCCGATCATGTGGATGTCGCGCAGCCCGCCGGGGCCCTCCTTGAGGTTGGGCTCCAGGTTGTAGGCCGTGTCGTCGTAGCGCTCGTGGCGGCGCTGTTGTTCGGCCCGCTTGGCTTCAAAAAAAGCCGGTCCCGACCAGATGCGGTAGGGGCTGGTGGCGGCTTCCATCGCCGCGAACAGCGACCGGTCGCCGGCGAGCGGCCGGGCCTCCATCAGATTGGTGGCCACGGTGATGTCCGCTTCGGCCTGGGTCACACAGTCTTTCACGCTGCGCACGCTGTGGCCGACCTCGAGGCCGATGTCCCAGAGCCGGGTGACCAGGTCGCTCAATCGCGCCTCGAGCGGGCCGGGCAGCGGCGTGGGGATGATGATCATCAAATCCGTGTCTGAACCGGGATGCAGTTCCCCGCGGCCGTAACCCCCCACGGCCACCAGACAGGCCGCACCGGCCAGATCCCCCAGGCACAGCGCCCATGCCCGCGTGACCACCGCATCCATCACCGCAGCGCGCAGGGGAACCAGCTTGAGCGCCGGCTCGCCGTCCAGGAACCGGGCGCTGAGGGTTTCGTCGGCGTCACGCAGCGCGCCCTGCAGGATCGGTGTGATGTCGTCGCCGCCGGCCAGTGCCCGATCAAGGGCGTCAAGGTCGAGCAGCTGCCGGTCAACCACCGGCGCAGGACCGGCATCGGTCGCGGTCACGGCGACCATGTCAGTGATTGCCGCTGAGGGTCAGGATATCGACGCCCCCATCCGTGACGGCGACGGTGTGCTCCCATTGGGCGGAAAGGCTGTGGTCCTTGGTGACCACGGTCCACTGATCGCCGAGCAGGCGTGTCTCGGCGCGCCCGGCATTGATCATCGGCTCGATGGTGAAGGTCATGCCCGGCTTGAGGACCTCGCCGGTGCCGGGCTGGCCGTGATGCAGCACCTGCGGGTCTTCGTGAAAGCCGCGCCCGATGCCGTGACCACAGTACTCGCGGACCACCGAGCAGCCTTCAGCCTCGGCGAGGGTCTGGATGGCGTGGCCGATGTCCCCCAGCCGCGCGCCCGGTCGGACCTGATCGATGCCGGCATGGAGCGCATCGAAGGCCACCCGGCTGACGCGGCGGGCCTGCACCCCCGGATCACCGGCAAAGTACATCCGGCTGGTATCGCCGTGCCAGCCGTCGTGGATCACCGTGACGTCGATGTTGAGGATGTCGCCGCGCTTGAGCTTTTTGCTGCCGGGAATGCCATGGCAGATCACGTGATTGACCGAGATGCAGGTGGCTTTCGGAAAACCGCGGTAGTTGAGCGGCGCCGGGATGTCTCCCATGGCGTCGATCTTCTCGTGGCAGAGCCGATCGAGTTCGGCGGTGGTCACGCCGGGCCGCACATGCTCGGCGATCATGTCGAGCACCGCGGCGGCGCGGGCACCGGCCTCGCGCATCTTCTCGATCTCGGCGGCAGACTTGGTGGTGATGGTCATGAGGGCTTTCAAATTGTCGCTGTGAGCCGCCTATGGTATAAATGCCGCGCCATTTGGGCAATTCAATCCAGAAACCACACATGTACCGACACGACTGGCTGGGTGCCCTCGAGGTTGTCAGTTGCGGGTGCATGGAGGCTCAACCCACCACAAGGAGTTTACAGACATGGCGAAAGTGACCATGCGCCAGATGCTGGAGGCCGGCGTGCATTTCGGCCACCAGACGCGGTACTGGGATCCGAAGATGGCTCCCTACATCTTCGGCCACCGCAACAAGATTCATATCGTCAACCTCGAAAAGAGCCTGCCGCTCTACGAGGATGCTGTTAACTACGTCGGCAAGCTCGCCGCCAACGGCGGACGCATCCTGTTCGTGGGCACCAAGCGTGCCGCGCAGGACGCGGTCCGCGAAGAGGCCGAGCGCTGCGGCATGCCCTACGTCAACCACCGCTGGCTGGGCGGCATGCTGACCAACTTCCGCACGGTCAAGCGCTCGATCCGCCGGTTCAAGGAGCTGCAGCAGCAGAAGACCGATGGCACCTTCGAAAAGCTTGGCAAGCGCGAGGTCCTCTCCCTGCAGCGCGAGATGGACAAGCTCGAGCGCTCGTTCGGCGGAATCGTCAACATGGAGTCACTGCCGGACGCGCTGTTCGTGATTGACGTCGGTTACGAGAAGATCGCCATCCAGGAAGCGCGCAAGCTCGGCATTCCGGTGGTGGCCGTCGTGGACACCAACAACAGCCCGCGTGAGGTCGACTACGTCGTGCCCGGCAACGACGACGCCATCCGTGCCATTCGTCTGTACTTGCGGGGGATCTCGGACGCCATCCTTGATGCGCGCATGAGCACTGCCCA
The DNA here is from genome assembly GCF_009805925.1 of Spiribacter sp. SSL99. Classification (NCBI taxonomy): domain Bacteria; kingdom Pseudomonadati; phylum Pseudomonadota; class Gammaproteobacteria; order Chromatiales; family Ectothiorhodospiraceae; genus Spiribacter; species Spiribacter sp. SSL99. Next base: position 83,646 of record NZ_MAOM01000022.1, read on the forward strand.
GGCGCCGGCCGGCGACGACGAGTTCGTCGAGCTGCCGGGGGAGCCGGCGGCGGCCGAGGCGCCGGCCAATGACGAAACCGACACCAGCGGCGAGCAGACCGCCGGTTAATCTGACACGGACAGGGGAATCAACGAATGGCAATTAGCGCACAACAGGTCAAGGATCTGCGTGAGCGTACCGGCGCCGGCATGATGGAGTGCAAGAAAGCGCTGGTGGAGACCGACGGCGACATGGAGGCCGCGGTCGAGCACATGCGTAAGCGCGGCCTGGCCAAGGCCGACAAGAAAGCCGACCGCGTGGCCGCTGACGGAGCGGTCGTCGCGAAGATCGCCGACGACGGCCACAGCGGCGCCATCGTCGAGATCAACAGCGAAACCGATTTCGTCGCCAATGGCGACGACTTCAAGGCCTTCGCCGCGCAGGTGGTCGAGCGGATCCTGGCCGATGACCCGGCCGACCTTGAGGCGTTGATGGCGCTGCCGTTCAACGCCGGGGGCGAGTCCGTCGAGCTGGCGCAGAAAGAGCTGGTGGCCCGGATCGGCGAGAACATCCAGGTCCGGCGGTTCCAGCGCTACGCGAACGACGCGGCGCAGGTCCATCACTACCTGCATGGCAGCCGCATCGGCGTGCTCATCGAGATCGAAGGCGGTGACGAGGCCCTTGGGCGGGATCTGTGCATGCACATCGCCGCCAGCCGGCCGGTCTGCGTCAGCGTCGACGATGTCCCCGAGGAGCGCGCCGCCAGCGAGCGCGAAGTGCTCGTCGCGCAGGCCGAGGCATCGGGCAAGCCGCCGGAGATCATCGATAAAATGGTCGAGGGCCGTCTGCGCAAGTGGCTGGCGGAGATCACGCTGCTGGGTCAGCCCTTCGTGAAGGATCCGGATCAGACCGTCGAGGCCCTGCTCGAGGCCAAAGGGGCCCGAGTGATCAACTTCACCCGCCTCGAGGTGGGAGAGGGCATCGAGAAAAAGCAGGAGAACTTCGCCGAAGAGGTGGCCGCGACGATTCAGGGCACCTGAGGAGTCGTTCGATGGCAGATCCCGTCTATAAACGCATCCTGCTCAAGCTCAGTGGCGAGGCACTGCTCGGCAATGCCGAGTACGGCATCGACCCGGTGGTGCTGCGCCGTCTCGCCGCCGAGGTCCATGCCCTGATCGATCGTGGCGTCGAGGTGGCGCTGGTGATCGGTGGGGGCAACATCTTCCGCGGGGCGGGTCTCGCCGCCTCGGGCATGGACCGGGTGAGCGCCGATCACATGGGCATGCTCGCCACCGTCATGAACGGACTCGCCATGCAGGACGCCCTCGAACATGAGGGCGTTTTTACGCGGGTGATGTCGGCGGTCAAGATCAATCAGGTCTGCGAGGACTACATCCGCCGCCGCGCCATCCGCCATCTCGAAAAAGGCCGGGTGGTCATCCTGGCCGCGGGCACCGGGAATCCGTTTTTCACCACCGATTCGGCGGCGAGCCTCCGGGCGGTGGAGATCGGGGCCGACCTGATGCTCAAGGCCACCAAGGTGGACGGGGTCTACTCCTCGGATCCGATGACCGACGAGTCAGCCTTCCGCTACGAGCGTCTCACCTACGACCGCGTGCTCGACGAACGTCTGTCCGTGATGGACGCGACCGCGATCGTGATGTGCCGTGACCAGAACATGCCTATCATCGTATTCGACATTAACCGGCCCGGCGCACTGGCAAGCATCGTTGAAGGCGAAGCGGTCGGCACGCGGGTCGAGCGAGGGTAATCGAATGATCGAGGACATCGAAAAAGACGCCGGCCAGCGCATGGACAAAAGCGTCGAGAGCCTGCGCAACGATCTCCAGAAAATCCGCACCGGACGAGCCAACACCAGCCTGCTCGACCAGGTCACGGTGAGCTACTACGGCACCGAAGTCCCGCTCAATCAGGCGGCCTCGGTCGCGGTGGGCGACGCGCGGACGCTGACGGTGACGCCGTTCGAGAAGAGCATGGTGGAGCCCATCGAAAAGGCCATCATGGAGTCCAACCTCGGGCTCATGCCCAACTCCGCGGGGTTGACCATCCGCATACCGCTGCCGCCGCTGACCGAGGAACGGCGCAAGGATCTGGTCAAGGTGGTGCGGGGCGAGGGCGAACAGGCCAAGGTCGCCATCCGCAACATCCGTCGTGATGCCAACGGCGATCTCAAGCAGCTTCTCAAGGACAAGGACATTACCGAGGACGAGGAGAAGCAGGCCGAGGATCGCATCCAGAAGCTCACCGATCGGCACGTCAAGACCATTGACGAGATGCTTTCGGCCAAGGAAGAAGAGCTGATGGCCGTCTAGGGTCATTGGGCCTATGACGACCGAGCAAACGCCGCCTCACGATGTCGTCCCGCGACATGTCGCAGTCATCATGGACGGCAATGGGCGCTGGGCGGCCGAGCGCGGCGAGCCCCGCCACCATGGCCACCGCGCCGGTGCCGAGGCGGTCCGCCGCACGGTGGAGTACTGTGCCCGGGCGGGCGTTGAAGCACTGACCCTGTTCGCCTTCAGCAGCGAAAACTGGCAGCGCCCGGCCGCCGAGGTGAGCATGCTCATGTCGCTGTTCATGCGGGTGCTGGATCGTGAGGCCCAGCGCCTGCAGCGCAATGGCATCCGCCTGAACGTGGTGGGTGATCGTGACCGTCTGTCGCGGGCGCTTCAGGCGCGCTGTGAAGCCGCTGAGGCACTGACGGCCGACGAAACCCGTATGCAGCTCAATATCGCCGCCAGTTATGGCGGGCGCTGGGACATTGCCCAGGCGGCACGCCGCCTCGCTGAGGAAGTGGCCGCCGGAGAGCGCACGCCCGAGTCCATCGATGCCGATGCCCTGAGCGGGCAGACCTGCCTGCACGCGCTGCCAGCGCCGGATCTTTTCATTCGCACCGGCGGCGAGCAGCGCATCAGCAATTTCCTGCTCTGGCAGATGGCCTACACCGAGCTCTACTTCACCCCCGTGCTCTGGCCGGACTTTGACGATGACGCCCTGGGCGCGGCGTTCGACTGGTTCGCTCGCCGGGAGCGCCGGTTTGGTCGGGTCAGTGCGCCCGCCGGCGACGGGGGCACTGGCGATGCTTAAGCAGCGCGTGCTGACGGCCGTCCCGCTGGCGCTGGTGGTATTGGCCATTGTCTGGTGGGCACCGGGTATCTGGACCCAGGGCGTGATGGCCGCCGCCATGGTGATGGCGGCCTGGGAGTGGGCGGATCTGGCCGGTCTGCGGGCCGGTGCCGCGCGCCTTGGCTACGCGGGGTCCGTCGCCGGACTGATCGCGGTAGCAGCCCTGCTTGACGTCCCGGCACGCGCCGGTTGGCAGGTCCCCGGGCTGATCTGGTGGCTCGGGATCGCGGTCTGGCTGCTGTCCGTGTCGCGTCGATCGGCGATCCCCCCGCTCCCCGGTTGGCTGCGGGGTGCGGCGGGGCTCATCACCCTGACCCTGGCCTGGCTGAGTGTATCGGCCATCCACGCCCGCAGTGGCCTCGGCCCGTTGTGGCTGACGCTGTTGATGGGACTGGTCTGGGGCGCGGACATCGGCGGCTATTTTGCCGGACGGCGCTTTGGTCGGCGCAGACTCGCCGCCACCATCAGCCCGGGGAAGACCTGGGAAGGGGTGGTCGGCGGGCTGTTGCTGGCCCTGCTAGTGGCGCTCGGGGTGGAGCGGATCAGTGCCGGGGCGGCCGGCGACATGCCTGGTCTGGCCTGGCTGCTGCCGGTCACGGTCATGGTGGTGGTGTTCTCGGTGGTGGGGGATCTGGCCGAAAGCCTGCTTAAGCGGCAGGCCGGTCGCAAGGACAGTGGCCGCCTGCTACCCGGGCATGGCGGACTGCTCGATCGCATTGATGCACTGCTTGCCGCGGCACCGGTCATGGCCGCGGCGCTGGTCAGCGTCTCATGATGGACGCGGCAGAGCCCACTGGCATCGCCCTACTCGGCGCCACCGGGTCGATCGGCGCGAGCAGCCTCGACGTCATCGCCCGCCACATGGATCGCTACCGGGTCGTGGCGTTATCCGCGCATCGGGATGTGGCCGCCATGGAGCGCCTGTGCCGACGGTTTCGCCCGGCGCTGGTGGCCATGGCGGATCCCCACGCGGCCGCCGCATTGCGCCGGCAGATCAGTGACCTGGGCGATACAGCCGTGGCTGAAGGCGCCGCGGGGCAGGCGGCGGTCGCCACCCACGCGGAGGCGCAGACCGTGATCGCCGGCATCGTCGGGGCGGCCGGGCTCGCGCCGTGTCTGGCGGCCGTAGAGGCCGGTCGGCGGGTGTTGATCGCCAACAAGGAGGCCCTCGTCGTCGCCGGCTCCTTGATCATGAACGCCGCCCGCCGCAGCGGGGCCGTGCTGCTACCCATCGACAGCGAGCACAACGGACTCTTTCAGTGCCTGCCCGCGCGCCCCGGTCAGCCGTTGTCGCTGGCCGGGGTCGAGCGCCTGGTCCTGACCGCCTCGGGCGGGCCGTTCCGCGATCGCGACCCGGCCACACTGAGTGAGGTCACCGTGGCCGAGGCCTGTGCCCATCCCAACTGGTCGATGGGTCGCAAGATTTCCGTGGACTCGGCCACGATGATGAACAAGGGCCTCGAGGTGATCGAGGCCTGCCGGTTTTTCGGCCTGCCCGCCGATCAGGTGGAGGTCGTGGTGCATCCACAGAGTTATGTCCACGCCCTGGTCCAGTATCGGGATGGATCCACGCTTGCTCAGATGGGCAATCCGGACATGCGCACCCCGATCGCCAATGCCCTGGCCTGGCCCGACCGGGTGGCGGCGGGCGTGGCGCCGCTGGATCTGGTTGGCGCCGGCCGGCTTGATTTTGCCGCGCCGGATGACCAGCGGTTCCCGTGTCTGGCCCTGGCCCGGGCGGCGCTGAAGGCGGGGCGTGGGGCCACTGCAGCGCTCAACGGCGCCAATGAGGTGGCCGTCGCGGAGTTCCTGCGGGGCGGTCTGCGATATGATCGGATCGCCGGGGTGATCGAGGAGACGCTCGCTGCCCGGCCGGCGGAACCGGATGACACCCTCGAGGCGCTGATTGGCCACGAGCAATGGGCGCGACGGCAGACCACCGAATCGCTCCAACGCGGGAGGCACCGTTGAGCTTGCTGATCAATATACTGGGGTTTGTGCTGGTCATCGGCGTGCTTGTCGCCGTCCACGAGTACGGTCACTTCTGGGTGGCCCGTCGGGTGGGCGTGCGCGTGCTGCGTTTTTCCATCGGGTTTGGCCGCCCGCTGCTGCAGCGGACCGGTGCGGATGGTACCGAGTATGTGCTCGCCGCCATCCCGCTGGGTGGCTACGTGAAAATGCTCGACGAGCGCGAGGCACCGGTGGACGAGGCCGAGCAGCATCGCGCCTTCAACCGCAAACCGCTCTGGGCACGCAACGCGGTGATCTGTGCCGGACCGGCGTTCAATCTCGCGCTGGCGATCGTGGCGTATTGGCTGGTGTTCGTGATCGGCGCCACGGAGGTACGGCCAGTGATCGGGCCGGTGGCACCGGAGTCACCCGCCGCCACCGCCGGGCTTGCCAGCGGTGACGAGTTCCTGCGTGTGGACGGCAATCGGGTCCAGGCGTGGGATGAAACGGTCATGACCCTGATTGGTGCGGCGGACGATGGGCCCTTCCCGATAGAGGTGGAACGCGCCGGTGGGGCGCGGGCCAGCCTTGATCTGGACCTGACCGGGGTGCAGCTGCTCGAGGAGCAGGGCGAGGTGCTCGAGCGTATCGGCCTGCAGCCGATGCAGCCGCGGATCGACCCGGTGATCAACGAGGTCGTGGAAGGCAGCAGTGCCGCGCGCGCCGGTCTGCAACCGGGGGACCGGATCCGCGCGCTCGACGGTGAGCCGATGGACACCTGGCGGGCGCTGGTCATGGCCATCCGCGATCGCCCCGAGCAGACCGTGTCGCTGGCTTTTGAGCGGCAGGGCGACACCCTGACGCGGACCTTCACACTGGACAGCCGCGGGTCGGGAGGCGATCGCACGGGCGTGCTGGGTGTGACCCCGCAGGTACCCGAGGGGACGTTCTCGAACCTGCGTCACGAGGTCCGCTACGGGCCGGTCGCCGCGGTGGGCGAGGCCGTGGGATCAAGCTGGCGCGCCGCCACCCTGACCGTCGATGTGCTGGTGAAAATGGTGATCGGCGAGGCATCGGTGAAAAACCTGAGCGGCCCGATCAATATCGCCCAGTACGCCGGCGACTCGGTATCGCTGGGGCTGATCCCGTTTCTCAAGTTTCTTGCGATCGTCAGCATCAGTCTTGGTATCCTTAATCTGATGCCCGTACCGGTACTGGATGGCGGGCATTTGCTGTACAACACGATCGAATGGGTGCGGGGGCGTCCGCTTTCCGAAGCCGCGCAGGGTATGGGCCAGCAGATCGGCATGGTGCTGCTGTTCATGCTCATGGCCCTGGCGTTCTATAACGATCTCAACCGGATATTCGGCGCCGGGGGCTGAGTAAAGAGCGAATGATGCGATTAAGACTGGCCGCGTTTCTGCTGCTGCTGGCCGGGTTCAGCGGCGCACAGGCATTCACGATTGAAGACATCCGCATCCGCGGACTGGATCGTATCGCCGAGGGAACGGTACTCAACTACCTGCCGCTGGAGGCGGGCGACGAGCTGACCCCGGCCCGCACCTCGGATGCCGTGGAGGCCCTTTTCGATACGGGCTTTTTCGATGATGTCAGTCTGCTGCGCGACGGCGATACGCTGATCGTTGAGGTGGACGAGCGGCCGGCCATCGCCCGGATCGAGTTCATCGGCAATAGCCAGATTGACAGCGAGCGCCTGCGGGAGGGGCTCAGTGGCGCCGGCCTTGGTGAGGGTCAGAGCTTTGACCGGCCGCTGCTCGCGCGCATCGAGCGCGAGCTCGAGCAGCAGTACTTCGCGCTTGGCTACTATGATGTCGACATCGAGAGCACGGTCTCGCCGCTGCCACGCAATCGCGTCAGCCTGCGGGTGGACGTGGAGGAGGGCGAACCGGCTTCGGTCCAGGGCATCCGCTTTATCGGCAATCGGGCCTTTGATGTTGATCGCCTGCGGGGTGTCTTCGAGATGGGGCCCAAGGCCTGGTGGGCGGTGCTCTCGCAGCGCGACAAGTACTCCCGCGAGCGTCTGTCCGGTGATCTGCAGCGGCTGCGCGCGTTCTACCGCGACCGTGGCTATGCCGATTTCAGTATTGAGTCGACCCAGGTCACCATCAGCACCGACCGCGAGCGCATCAATATCACCGTCAACCTAGATGAGGGGCAGCAGTATACCGTCGGCGACATCGAGCTCGCCGGTGATCTGATCTATCCTCGCGAGACGCTGCGTGATCTGATCGCCATCGACAGTGGCGCGATCTACAACCAGCGCAACATCACCCGCAGTGTCGAGGCCATACAGGAGAAGCTCGGCGAGCGGGGTTACGCCTTCGCCCGGGTGAATCCCGTCCCGGAGCTGCGTGAAGCCGATCGGGTGGTCGATCTGACGCTGTTCGTCGACCCGGCCGAGCGCGTCTACGTCCGGCGGATCCGCATCAGCGGCAATGAATCGACCCGCGATGATGTGATCCGCGGCGAGCTGACCCAGTACGAGGGGACCTGGCTGTCGACCCGCGATCTCCATAACTCTGAGTCGCGACTGGGTCGGCTGGGCTTTTTCAGTGATGTCAGCATCAGCACGCCGCGGGTGCCGGGTACCACCGATCAGGTGGATGTCGAGGTGGATGCCACCGAGCGTCTCTCGGGCAGCCTGCGCGCCGGTGTCGGGTTCGGGAGTGACCAGGGGCTGCTGCTCAACCTCGGGGTGCAGCAGGACAACCTGTTCGGCACGGGTGACCGGGTCGAGTTCGTCGCCAACAGTGATGACGCCGACACCGTCTATCGCCTGTCATACCTTGAGCGTAACCACACCATGAGCGGCATCGACCGGCGGTATGCGCTGTCATTCCGGGACCGCGACGCGGACGAGGCCGATCTGGCGGATTACGGGGTCAAAACGACGCGCGCGTCCTACGGCTACCGGATCCCGGTCAGTGGTAGCGACCGGCTGGGTGCCGACGTGACCTTCGAGGACGTGGCCCTTGAATTTTCCGATCCGACCGAGTTTCAGGAGGATTTCCAGGCGCGCAACGGCAAGTCGAACCGGGCGATCCTGACCGACCTGTCCTGGACCCGGGATACCCGCAATACAGCGATCTTCCCATCCAGCGGGGCGCGTCAGCGTCTGGGTCTGGCAGTGGCCCTGCCGCAGGTCTCCGACATCGAATACTATCGGTTCAGCTACGAGCAGTCCCGCTACCTCGCGCTCAACGAGCAGTTCACCCTGGTACTGGATGGCACGCTGTCCTACGGCAACGCCTATGGCGAGGGCGAGCGTCTGCCGTTCTACGAGAACTTCTTCGCCGGCGGTATCCGCACGGTCCGCGGCTATGAAGCCAACTCACTGGGTCCCCGGGACGAAAACAACGACCCCACCGGCGGCAATCTGCGCGCCCTGGGTCGCGCCGAGATCCGCTTCCCGCTGGCCCAGGACGAGGATGGCAACAACCTGCGGTTTGCCACCTTCATCGACGCCGGGCAGGTCTGGGACCGCGAACGCGACAATCTGCGCGACAAGTCCGATATTTCCTTTTCTGGCCTGCGCTACTCCGCGGGCCTGGGACTGGTCTACTATTCACCCATCGGACCGTTCACGGTCAGTATTGCCGAGCCAATCAATGACAAGGGCAATGATGACACCCAGCGCTTTCAGTTCACGATTGGAGCCAGTTTCTGAATGTCTGTTTCCAGGACCGTGACGCTGCGCCTGCGCCATGCCGTGTGTGCCCTTGTCCTGCTGGGCACGGCGACGGTGGCGCCGGCGCAGCCGGATAGCGACCTGTCGATCGGCTACGTCAACCCGGGGCGGGTCTCGGATGAGGCGCCACAGGCCGACGCCGCCCGCCAGCGGCTGCAGGAAGAGTTCGCCCCGCGGGATGAGGAGATCATCGCCCTGCAGGAGTCGCTGCGCGATCTCGAAGATCGGCTCGCCAACCAGCGCATGAACCTCGACAGCGAGGCCGAGGAAGCGTTGCGCCGCCGCATCGTCAATCAGCGCCGACAGATCCAGCGCCAGCAGGAGATTTTCCGCGAGGACTTCAACCTGCGCCGCAACGAAGCGCTGGGCGATCTGCAGCAGCGCATCCTGCGGGTGGTCGAGCGGTTCGCGGCCGAGCAGGGTTATGACCTGGTGGTCAGTGACGGCGTCGTCTTTGCCAGCGATGCGGTGAACATCACCGATCGCATCATCGAGCGGCTCGAGCGGCAGTACGAACAGCGCAATAACAATGAATGAAAGGGGAGTCACCGGTGGCCGATTCGCGGTATACGCTCGATGAGCTGGCGGCGCTGACCGGGAGCGTCTGCGAAGGGGCCGGCCAGGTGGCCATTCACGCGGTGGCGCCGCTGGAAACCGCGGGCCCGGACGAGATCAGCTTTCTGGCGAACCGTCGATATCGTGCGCAACTGGCGGACACGCGAGCCGCAGCGGTCATCCTGCCGCGTGAGGAATCGGTGCAGGGCGCCCGGTTCGCGGTGTTGCGCGCGGACAATCCCTATCTGGTCTTCGCCCGTATCGCGTGGCTGCTCAACCCGCCGCCAGCGCCCACGGCAGGCGTAGATGAGACGGCCGTGGTCGCGCCGGATGCCCGGGTCGACGAGTCCGCCAGCGTGGCGGCGCAGGCGGTGATCGAGGCCGACGCATGGATTGGACCGGGCTGCTCGATCGGCCCGGGCAGCGTCATCGGGACCGGGGTGTCGCTGGGAGCGGGCTGCCAGATCGGCGCCAACGCGTCGGTGCTGGCGGGCAGCCGGCTCGGCGAGCGCGTCGAGGTTTTGCCCGGCGCCGTCATCGGCAGCGCCGGGTTCGGTTTTGCGGACGCCGGCGATCACTGGGAGTCGGTCCCCCAGCTTGGGCGTGTGCTGATTGGCGACGATGTCTCGATCGGTGCGAACACCACGGTGGACCGCGGCTCGCAGGGTGATACCCGGATCGGCGATGGCTGCAAGATCGACAATCTGGTGCAGATCGCGCATAACGTGCAGATTGGTGAACACACGGTGGTGGCGGCCAATGCCGGCATCTCCGGCAGCACGCGCATCGGGCGATACTGTAGGATCGCAGGCGGTGTCGGCTTTGTCGGGCATCTGGAGATCGCCGACGGCGCCACTTTTACCGGCATGAGCATGATCACCGGTAATATTCACGACGCCGGGGTGTATTCCTCGGGCGTGCCATTGATGCCCACCCGCGAATGGCGGCGCAGTGCGGTGCGGTTCCGGCAGCTTGATGACATGGCCCGCCGCCTCGAAAAACTGGAGCGATTGATGGAAACCACAAAGGATCGTGATGGGCGCTGATCAAACCGACGCCGTGGACTGCTGGATGGGGCCCGAGGCGATACGCGAGCGGCTGCCGCATCGGTACCCGTTTCTGATGGTCGACCAGGTCGTCGATTACACCCCGGGCGAGTCCATCAGCGCGCTCCGCAACGTCAGCGCCAGCGAGCCCTGGGTGCCGGGGCATTTTCCCGAAAAGACCATCATGCCCGGCGTGCTGTTGGTCGAATCGATGGCCCAGGCCTGCGGACTGCTGGCGTACGTCACCCGCGAGGCCGAGCCCGACGTCGAGATGCCGGCGACGCCGCCCCTTTTCTATCTGGTGGGTGTGGATGAGGCGCGCTTCAAGCAGCCGGCCTGCCCCGGGGATCAGCTTGCGATCAGCGCCCGGCTTGACCGGGTGGTCCGGGGTATCTGGCTTTTCAAGGCCCGCATCGAGGTCAACGGCCGGTTGGTCACAAGCGCGGGGATCCGTTGCACGATGGGGGCGTCGTGAGCGACATCCATCCCACCGCCATCGTCGACCCGAGTGCCGAGATTGCCGCGGGCAGCGGGATCGGGCCCTATGCCGTGATCGGCCCCCAGGTGGTGATCGAGGCCGATTGCCAGATCGGCTCACACGCGGTCGTCAACGGCCCGACCCGGATCGGCAGCGGCACCCGCATCTTCCAGTTCGCCTCGGTGGGTGAGCAGCCCCAGGATAAGAAGTTCGAGGGCGAGACCAGCCGCCTGGAGATCGGCCGCAACAATACGATCCGCGAGTTCGTCACCATCAACCGTGGCACTCAGGACGGCGGTGGCGTGACCAGCATCGGCGATGGCAACTGGATCATGGCCTATGTGCATATCGCCCATGACTGTCAGGTGGGACAGGGGGTGGTCTTCGCCAACGGCGCCTCTCTGGCCGGTCACGTCAGCGTGGGGGATCGGGCGACCCTGGGTGGGTTTACCCTGGTGCATCAATTCTGTCGCCTCGGCGAGGGATGTTTCACCTCCATGGGCAGCTGTGTACGGCGCGACGTGCCGCCCTGGGTGATGGTGGCCGGCGACCCCGCGACGCCGCATGGCACCAACAGCGAGGGGATGCGGCGGCGCGGTTTTGACAGCGATGGGCAACGCCGGCTGCGATCGGCCTATCGCACCCTCTACAAGCGCGGCCTGCGGCTGCAGGAGGCCATCGAGGCGATCGAGGCGGACGCCACCGACGACCCGGCGCTGCAACGGTTCGTGGCATTCCTGCAGGCCTCGCCCCGCGGCATCGTGCGCTGAGCGGAGCGCGATCGTGCGAATCGCGCTGGTTGCCGGCGAGCCGTCTGGCGATTTCCTGGGCGCCGGACTGATCCGCGCCCTGGCGCGCCGTTATCCCGATGCCCGGTTTGAAGGTGTTGGCGGTCCTGACATGCAGGCGGCCGGCCTTGTCAGCCACCACCCCCTCGAGGCGCTTTCGGTGATGGGCATCGTCGAGGTGCTGGGGCATCTGCCACGACTCCTCGCCATCCGTCGTGACCTGCGGCGGCGCTGGCGGGCCGATCCACCGGATCTTTTCATCGGCATTGACGCCCCCGATTTCAATCTGGGCCTGGAGCGTTCGCTGCGCTGGGCCGGGGTCCCGACGGTCCACTACGTCAGTCCCACGGTCTGGGCCTGGCGCAGTGGCCGACTGCGCGCGATCCGTCGGGCCGTGGATCGCATGCTCTGCATCTTCCCCTTCGAGGCCGATTATCTGCAGGCGCAGGGCGTGGACGCCCGGTTCGTCGGCCATCCCCTGGCGGACGCCATCGATCCGGCCGGCACGGCGGACGCCGCACGCGAATCACTGGGCGTGGCTGCCGACGAGACCCTGATTGCGCTGCTGCCGGGCAGCCGCGGCAGCGAGATCAAGGCGCTGTTACCGGTGTTCCTCGATGTGGCGGCGCGGCTTGCCGAGGCAGCACCGCAGCGGCGCTTTGTGATCCCGGCCGCCACGCCCGCGCTGCAGGCCCGCATTGAAGCGGCGCTTGACGGCATCACGCCGCCAATGCCCATCGAGGTGGTGGCCGGTCAGGCGCGCACGGTGCTGGCCGCGGCCGATGCCGGTCTGATCGCCTCGGGGACGGCAACCCTCGAAGCCATGTTGCTGCACTGCCCAGCGGTCATGGCGTATCGGGTCAACTGGCTGACCGCCGTGCTGATCCGGCGCAGTCTGCGCATCAGCCACTTTGCCATGCCCAACCTGATGGCCGGCGAGGCGTTGATGCCCGAGTTCGTCCAGGACCAGGCCACGGCGGAGAATCTGGCCACGGCGCTTACCCGCCTGCTCGACTCCCCCGTGCAACGCGAAGCGATGGCCCGCCGGTTCGCCGCCCTGCATCGCGAACTGCGCCAGGACGCCGGCGAGCGCGCCGCCGATGCGGTGGGCGAGCTCCTGGACGGGTCGCCGGGGCCGGTCTGATGGAGTCGGTGGAAGCCGGCATTGCCGGGGTCGATGAAGTCGGGCGCGGGCCGCTGGCGGGTCCGGTGGTGGCCGCGGCGGTCATCCTCGACCCTGCCGACGACTGGACGGATCTGCGCGACTCGAAGCGTCTCTCGGCGCGGCGGCGTGAGGGTCTGGATGCGCGTATCCGCGCCTCGGCCGTGGCCTGGGAGATTGCCGTCGCCAGCACCGGCGAGATCGATGCGCTGAACATCCGCGGCGCAAGCCTGCTTGCCATGCAACGCGCGGTCGAGGCGTTGACACCGACACCGGTGGCGGTGCGGGTGGACGGGCGCGACTGCCCGAGCGTCGCGCCCCCGGTGACCGCCCTCGTGGGCGGTGACGATCGGGTGCCGGCCATTGCCGCGGCGTCGATCATCGCCAAGGTCCATCGTGACCGCATCGCGCTGGATCTGCATGCCCGCTATCCCGACTATGGATTCGACCGGCATCGCGGCTATCCGACCGCGCTGCACCGCGAGCGGCTCGCCCGCCATGGGCCCTGTGCCGAGCATCGCCGCAGCTTCAGACCGGTCCGCGCGGCACTGGCCCGCTATCTTCCGCCAGCCTCCGGGCGGTAATATAACCCCCTCAAGTTGGCGACCCGGTTGACCTCATGCCCCCAGGCTTTGTCCATCTCCACCTGCACACGGAATTCTCCCTGATCGACGGGACCGTGCGCGTGAAACCGCTGGTGGAAGCAGCGGCGCGACAGGGCATGCCCGCCGTCGCCATCACCGATCAGGGCAACCTGTTCGGCATGGTCAAGTTCTACAGCGCCGCGGTGGCCGCCGGCGTCAAGCCGCTGATTGGCGCGGATCTGCGCATCGCCGCCGGTGACCGCGACGATCACCACACGCTGACATTTCTGTGCATGAACGACGCCGGCTACGCCAACCTGACCCGGTTGATCACCGCGAGCTATCTGCAGGGACAGGGTCAGGGGCTGCCGCTGGTCGACCGCCAGTGGCTGGATGACTGGAACGAGGGGCTGATCGTGCTCTCCGGGGCGGCCCGCGGCGATGTCGGCGAGGCCCTGGTGGCCGGCAACGGCGACCTGGCCCGGCGCCGGCTCGCGTTCTGGCAGGAGCGGTTCGGCGATCGTTACTACCTTGAACTGCAGCGTACCGGGCGTCCGGGGGACGATGCCCACGTCCATGCGGCGGTCGCTCTGGCCGGCGAGTGCGCGGTGCCGGTGGTGGCCACCAATGACGTGCGCTTTATCGAGCCCTCCGACTTCGAAGCCCACGAGGCCCGGGTCTGCATCCATGAAGGCCGGGTGCTGCATGATGACAACCGGCCGCGGCGCTACAGCGAATCACAGCACCTGCGCAGTCCTGAGGAAATGGCCGAACGCTTCGCCGACCTGCCCGAGGCGCTGGAGAACACCCTGGCGATCGCGCGGCGCTGCAACCTCTCGCTGACGCTGGACCAGAACGTGCTACCGGATTTCCCGGTGCCCACCGACCAGACCATTGATGATTACCTCCGGGCCGAGGCGCGCGCGGGACTGGATCAGCGCATCCAGCGGCTGGGCACGCCGGGGGGCAGCGAGGCCGAGTACCGCGAGCGGCTCGAGCACGAGCTTGGCGTGATCATTGAGATGGGGTTCCCCGGGTATTTCCTGATCGTCGCCGACTTCATCCGCTGGGCGAAATCACAGTCCATCCCGGTGGGGCCGGGACGGGGTTCCGGCGCCGGCTCGCTGGTCGCCTACGCGCTGGATATCACCGACCTGGATCCGCTGCGCTATGACCTGCTGTTCGAGCGCTTTCTCAACCCCGAGCGGGTGTCCATGCCCGATTTTGATGTCGACTTCTGCATGGAAAAGCGCGACCGGGTCATCGATTACGTGGCCGAGCGGTACGGCCGCGAGAAGGTCTCGCAGATCGCCACCCACGGCACCATGGCCGCACGGGCCGTGGTCCGTGACGTCGGCCGGGTGCTGGGGCATGCCTATGGCTATGTCGATCGCATCGCCAAGCTGATCCCGTTTGAAGTGGGGATGACGCTGGACAAGGCGATGGCCCAGGAAGCGGATCTGCGTGAGCTGGGCGAACAGGACGAGGACGTCCGCTTTCTGCTTGATCTGGCCCAGCGCCTCGAGGGCCTGTCACGCAATGTCGGCAAGCACGCCGGCGGGGTGGTGATCGCGCCCAGCGATCTGACGGATTTCTCGCCGCTGTTCTGTGAGCCGGGGGGTGGCGGGCTCGCCACCCAGCTGGACAAGGATGACGTCGAGGCGGTGGGCCTGGTGAAGTTCGACTTCCTGGGCCTGCGCACGCTCACCATCATCGACTGGACGGTGCGCGCGGTGAATGCGCTGCGCGCCGATCAGGGCGAGACGCCACTGGATATCGAGACCATCCCGCTGGATGACGGCCCCACCTTCGAGCGGCTCAAGGACTGCCAGACCACCGCGGTGTTCCAGCTCGAGTCGCGGGGCATGAAGGATCTGATCCGCCGCCTGCGCCCGGACAGTTTCGAAGACATCATCGCGCTGGTGGCGCTGTTCAGGCCGGGGCCGCTGCAATCGGGCATGGTCGAGGACTTCATCGACCGCAAGCACGGTCGCAAGCCGGTCGCCTATCCCACGCCCGAACTGCATCACGCCGCGCTGGAACCGATCCTCGAGCCCACCTACGGGGTGATCCTCTATCAGGAGCAGGTCATGCAGATCGCCCAGGCCGTGGGCGGTTACAGCCTGGGTCAGGCCGATCTGCTGCGGCGCGCGATGGGCAAGAAAAAACCCGCCGAAATGGCGAAACAGCGGACCCTCTTTCTGGCCGGTGCGAAGGAGCAGGGCCTGCCCGACGCACAGGCCGAGGGCCTGTTCGATCTGATGGAGAAGTTCGCCGGCTACGGCTTCAATAAGTCCCACTCGGCGGCGTATGCGCTCCTGTCGTATCAGACGGCGTGGCTGAAGGCGCATTACCCGGCCGCGTTCATGGCGGCGGTGCTGTCATCCGACATGGATAACACCGACAAGGTCGTGACCCTGATCGACGAATGTCGGGCGATGTCGCTGGAGGTGGCACCGCCGGACATCAACCGCTCGGACTGGATGTTCCAGGCCCCGGATCACGGTGGCATCGTCTACGGCCTGGGCGCCGTCAAGGGCGTCGGGCAAGCCGCTGTCGAGGCGATCATCGAGGCCCGCCGGGACGGTGGCGCCTTCGCCGATCTGCACGACCTGTGCCGGCGCATTGACCTGCGCCGCGTCAACCGCCGGGTGCTCGAGGCCCTGATCCGCTCCGGCAGCCTGGATACCCTCAGTCCGAACCGCGCCTCGGCGATGGCGACGCTGCCGGCGGCACTGCAGGCGGCGGAGCAGCAGAGCCGTAATGCCGAGCTGGGACAGGATGATCTGTTTGGTCTGGGCGCGCCGGCCGAATCCGCGGCCGGGCCGCACCACGAGGCCAGCGCCGTACATTGTGCCGAATGGGCCGAGCGCGAGCGGCTGGCGGCGGAGAAGGAGACCCTGGGCCTGTATCTGACCGGTCACCCCATCGAAGAGCACGAGGCCGAGCTCTCGGGATTCATCAGTTGCCGGCTCAACCAGGCCTCGACGGGGCTCGATCGCAACAGCGCCCGCGGCAAGGGCGAGGCCCGGGTGGTGGTCGCCGGTCTGGTGGTCGCGGCGCGCAGCCGGGTCACCCAGAGTGGCCGGCGGCTGGGCTTTGTCACGCTCGATGACCGGACCGCGCGGCTCGAGGTGATCCTGTTTGGCGATGTTTATCAGCGCCACCGGCATCTGCTGGAAAAGGACCAGCTCATCGTGGTCGAGGGTGATCTGGGCTATGACGAATTCAGTGATGGGTATCGCGTGTCGGCCGAGCGGGTCTACGACCTCGCCGGCGCACGGCTTCAGTTTGCCCGTCGGCTGGTGCTGCGCGTGGCCGCGGGTGAGGCGGGCAACGGCTTTGTACCGGCCCTCGCCGAAGCACTCACGCCTTACCAGTCAGGCGGCTGTCCGGTGTGCATCGACTACGAGGGCGAGGGCGCCCTGGCCCGACTGCGGCTGGGTGATGAATGGCGGGTGCGGCCCGAGCCCGAGCTGATCACCCGGCTGACACGCCTGCTGGCGGCGGACCGGGTGGCCGTCGACTACCGCCGCTAGGGGCATGATAGACTTCGCGGCACCACAGGTAGGGGGAGTGCAGCATTGGGGTCGAGTAATCTGAATTTCCTGGAGTTCGAGCGGCCCATCGCCGAACTCGAGGCCAAGATTGAAGAGCTGCACTACGTCAACGACGACGCCGAGATCAATATCAGCGACGAGCTCACGCGCCTGCGGGCCAAGAGCCGGCAGCTGACCGAGCAGATCTTCCGCAACCTCAGCGCCTGGCAGGTTTCACAGCTGGCACGGCACCCCTACCGCCCCTACGCGCTGGATTACATCGAGGCCATTTTCACCGACTTTGAAGAGCTGCACGGGGATCGTGCCTTTGCCGACGATGCGGCGATCGTGGGTGGCCTGGCGCGCCTCGATGGTGAGCCGGTGATGGTGATCGGCGAGCAGAAGGGCCGCGACACCCGCGAAAAGATCGCCCGCAATTTCGGCATGCCACGCCCCGAGGGCTATCGCAAGGCGAAGCGATTGATGGAGATGGCCGAGCGCTTTTCACTGCCGATTTTCACGTTCATCGATACACCCGGTGCCTATCCCGGCGTCGATGCCGAAAAACGCGGTCAGAGCGAGGCCATCGCCCATAACCTGTTCGTGATGTCGGGGCTGCGCACGCCGGTGATCTGTACGGTCATCGGCGAGGGGGGATCCGGTGGCGCTCTGGCGATTGGCGTCGGTGACCGGCTGCTGATGCTGCAATACAGCACCTATTCGGTGATTTCGCCGGAGGGCTGCGCGTCGATCCTCTGGAAAAGCGCCGAGAAGTCGGCCGATGCCGCCGAGGCGATGGGGATCACGGCGACGCGCCTCGCCGAGCTGGGCCTCAACGACGAGGTCATCGAAGAGCCCCTGGGCGGCGCCCACCGCGACTGGCAGGAGACCTCGCGGCGGCTGGGGGATGCCCTGCGCCGGCACTGGGCGGCCCTGTCGAGGCTGGATATCGATCAGCTGTGTGCGGCGCGCTATGACCGTCTGATGGCGCTGGGTGAGTTCAAGCAGTAACCGCACAATGTCGGCGGCGGTCGACGTCGCGCGGCTCGAGGCGGCGCTGCCGGCCCGCTGCCCGGCGCTGGTGGTGGCCTTCAGCGGCGGGCTCGATTCCACCGTTCTGCTGCACCTTGCCGCCCAGGGCCAACGACCCGTGCGCGCCGTGCATGTCCACCATGGCCTGCAGCCGGCCGCCGACGATTGGGCGGCGCATTGCCGCGCGACCGCCCTGGACCTGGGTGTGGGCTTCGAGCAGATCAATGTCCGCCCTGATCACCGTGATGAGGGCCAGGAGGGCGGCGCGCGCGATGCCCGTTACCGCGCACTGGCGGCCGGGCTTGATCACCACGAAGCGGTACTCACGGCCCACCATGCCGATGACCAGCTCGAGACGCTGCTCTACCGGTTCCTGCGCGGCACCGGGCCGGATGGCCTGGCGGGGATCGCGCCGCTGCGACCGTTGGGGCGGGGCTGGCTGGTCCGCCCGCTGCTCGACGTCTCCCGCGATCAGCTCGCCGCCTATGCCGCCCGGCATGCCCTGGATTGGGTGGAAGATCCCAGCAATGCCTCGCTGGATATCGATCGCAATTACCTGCGCCACCGCGTGATCCCGGTGATGAAGGCGCGCTGGCCGGGGGCTGCGGCGGCGGCCGGCCGCCTGGCGGATCATGCCCGCGGGCAGCGCGCGGTCATCGCCGAGTGGCTGGGCGAGGGGCGTGGGCCGCTGTCCCTGGCGGACTGGCGGGCCCGGACCGGTCCGGCCCGGCGTCTGATGCTGCGCGAGTGGATCCGGGCCGGTGGCCAGCGACTCCCCGGGCAGAAACGCCTGGAGGCGGGCATCCATGCGCTTGCCGATGCCGCTGCCGACCGCGGACCGGTGCTGGCATGGCCCGGGGGGCAGGTCCGGCGTCACGGCGGGTGGTTGTATCGATTGCCCGCCACACTGCCGGCCATTCCGCCATCACAGCGTCTGCCGACCGGGGCCCGTGAAGCCGGCTGGGGTGACCTGGGTGTGGCGGCGGGGCTGCCCGCGGCCGGGCCTGTGTGGCTGCGGGGACTCTACCCCGGCGAGCGGCTGGCGCTGGCCGGGCGGCCCACCAAGCCCGCCCGCGAGGTGCTCCGCGAACACGGCGTGGTGCCCTGGTGGCGGGATCGACTGCCGGTGCTGGTGGATGAGCACGACACCTGTCTGGCGGTGGCGGGTCTCGGGCCGACCCGCGAGGGCCAGGCACGCTGGCCGGCGGGCGGGGTCCAGAGCTTTTGCTGGCGGCCTCATGACGCGGCGGCCGGGGCTGACTGGGCATGGCTGACGGCCACCGGCCAGATTGTGCCAGACGGGTCGTTCTGCTAAGTTCCATAGCCATTCCGGGGGGCAGCCGGCTCACCCATTCCGCCACCAGACCGACGGTATAATGACGCGATTCATCTTTATCACCGGCGGTGTCGTGTCCTCATTGGGCAAGGGCATCGCCGCCGCCTCCCTGGGCAGCATCCTGCAGGCACGCGGCCTCAGCGTGACCATGGTCAAGCTTGACCCCTACATCAACGTCGATCCGGGCACCATGAGTCCGTTCCAGCACGGCGAGGTCTTCGTCACCGACGACGGCGCCGAAACGGACCTGGATCTGGGCCACTACGAGCGGTTCGTGCGCATGCGCGCCGCGCAGGCCAACAATCATACCACCGGGCGGATCTACGAGAGCGTGATCCGTAAGGAGCGCCGCGGCGACTATCTGGGCGGCACCGTCCAGGTCATCCCGCATATCACCGACGAGATCAAACGCTGCATTGAAGACGGCGCCGGTGAGTCGGACATCGCCCTGATCGAGATTGGCGGGACGGTGGGCGATATCGAATCGTTGCCGTTTCTCGAGGCGATCCGGCAGATGGGCACCGAGCTTGGCCGTGAGCGCTGCCTGTTCATTCACCTCACGCTGCTGCCCTGGATCGGGGCGGCGGGCGAGATGAAGACCAAGCCGACCCAGCACTCGGTCAAGGAACTGCGCAGTATCGGGATCCAGCCCGACATCCTCGTGTGTCGCGCGTCCATGCCGATACCCGCCGAAGAGCGCCGCAAGATTGCGCTGTTCACCAATGTCGAGCCGCGCGCGGTGATCTCGGCACTGGACGTCGACAACATCTACAAAGTCCCGGCGATGCTCCACGAGCAGCATCTCGATGGCATCGTCGCGGAAAAACTCGGCCTTACACTGCCGCCGGCCACGCTTAACGACTGGGCGCATGTGGTCGAGGCCATGGAGTCGCCGGTCGGCGAGGTGACCGTGGCCATGGTCGGCAAATACGTGGATCTGGCGGATGCGTATATGTCGCTGAATGAGGCGCTGCGTCACGCCGGTATCCAGCAGCGCCAGAAAGTGCATATCCGCTACGTCGACTCGGAGGCCATCGAGCGTGAAGGCACGTCGCTGCTCAATGACGTGGATGCGATCCTCGTGCCCGGCGGCTTCGGCGAGCGCGGCATTGAGGGCAAGATCGCCGCGGCGGGTTATGCCCGCGAGGCGGAGGTGCCGTTTCTGGGCATCTGCCTGGGGCTGCAGGTGGCCGTGATCGAATTCGCCCGCCATGTGGCCGGGCTTGAAGGGGCGCACAGCACCGAGTTCGTCACCCACCCACGGCACCCGGTGATCGCGCTGATCACCGAGTGGATGAACGCCGAAGGCCTGCGCGAGTACCGCGACAGCGACTCGGATCTGGGCGGCACCATGCGGCTCGGGGCTCAGGCCTCGACGCTGGTCCGCGGGACGCGGTTCCACCGGGTCTATGGCAAGGATGTGATCCGCGAGCGGCATCGCCACCGGTATGAGTTCAACAACGGCTATGCCGAGCGCCTGACGGACGCGGGGCTGGTGATCGCCGGCTGGTCGGGGGATGGCCATCTGGTCGAGGCGGTGGAGCTGCCGGATCATCCCTGGTTCCTGGCCTGCCAGTTCCATCCGGAGTTCACTTCGACGCCGCGCGATGGCCACCCGCTGTTCGCCGATTTCATTGACGCCGCCACCGCCCAGCGCGATGCGCGCGCGGACCGGGCCTCGTGACCCTCCGGGTGCAGGGCCAGCCACTGGGGCTTGACCACCCGCTCTGCCTGATTGCGGGCCCCTGCGTGGTTGAATCGCGGGCACAGACGCTCGCCATCGCCGAGCAGCTCGTGGCGATGACCGCCGAGCGCGGCATCCCGTTGATCTTCAAGGCCTCGTACGACAAGGCCAACCGGTCGTCGGCGTCCAGTTACCGCGGGCCCGGGCGCGCCGCCGGGCTCGAGACCCTCGCGGCCGTGCGCGAGCGCTTCAATGTGCCGGTCCTCACCGATGTGCACGAGGCCACGCCGCTGGATGAGGTGGCCTCGGTGGTGGACTGGGTGCAGACCCCCGCCTTTCTGTGCCGCCAGACCGACTTCATTCAGTCGGTGGCGGCCTGTGGACTGCCGGTCAATCTCAAAAAGGGTCAGTTCCTGGCGCCCTGGGATATGGCCAATGTGGTCGACAAGGCCCGCGAGACCGGCAACACACAGATCACGGTGTGCGAGCGCGGCGTGAGCTTTGGCTACAATAATCTGGTCGCGGATATGCGCTCGCTGGCGGTCATGCGGGCCACCGGCGCCCCGGTGATTTTCGATGCCACCCACTCGGTGCAACTGCCGGGCGGCCAGGGCAGTGCCTCCGGTGGGCAGCGTGAGCATGTCCCGGTGCTCGCCCGTGCCGCCGTGGCGGCTGGCGTCAGCGGTCTTTTCATGGAAACCCACCCCGATCCGGCCAATGCCCTGTCGGATGGCCCCAACAGCTGGCCATTGCAACGGCTGCCGGCACTCCTCGATGCGCTTACAGCGCTGGATGCCGTCACCCGACAGCACGGATTTGCCGAAAACGAACTGTAAAAGGAGCCGATTCATGCCCACCATCACCCGCATCCACGCCCGCGAGATCCTCGACTCGCGCGGTAACCCCACCCTCGAGGCCGAGGCCACCCTCAGCGATGGCAGCCTGGGCCGCGCAGCGGTGCCGTCCGGCGCCTCCACCGGGGCGCGTGAGGCCGTGGAGTTGCGCGATGGGGACAAGACGCGTTATCTGGGTAAGGGCGTGACCCGGGCCGTGGCCAACGTCAACGGCGAGATCAACGACGCCCTGAATGGCATGACCGCCGAGGATCAGCGCGGCATTGACGAGCGCCTCATTGCCCTCGACGGCACCGACAACAAGGGCCGGTTGGGCGCCAATGCGCTGCTCGGCGCCTCGCTGGCGGTGGCTCAGGCGGCGGCGCGGTCGGCGGGCCAGTCGCTGTTCGCCTATCTGGCCCCGGCCAAGGAATACACCCTGCCCGTGCCCATGATGAATATCCTCAACGGCGGCGCGCATGCCAGTAACAGCGTCGACATCCAGGAATTCATGGTGATGCCGATCGGCTTTGATCGCTTCAGTGACGCGCTGCGCTGCGGCACCGAGATTTTCCACGCCCTCAAGAAAGTGCTCGCCGGGCGGGGACTGTCAACGGCGGTGGGCGATGAGGGCGGCTTCGCCCCGGACCTGCCTTCGAACGAAGCGGCCATCGAAGTCATCCTCGAGGCGGTGAAAGCGGCCGGCTATACCCCGGGCGAGCAGGTCTGGCTGGCGCTGGACGCCGCCAGCTCCGAGTTCTGTGAGAACGGCGAATACTATCTGGCCTCCGAAGACCGGCGCTTTGATGCCGATGGCTTCGCCGCCGTGCTCGCCGACTGGGTGGCGCGCTATCCGATCATCTCGATCGAGGACGGTATGGGCGAGGATGACTGGGACGGCTGGGCCACCCTCACGCGCCAGATCAGCGAGGGCGTCCAGTTGGTGGGCGACGATCTGTTCGTGACCAATACGCGCATCTTCCAGAGTGGCATTGATCAGGGCATCGCCAACTCGATCCTCATCAAGTTCAATCAGATCGGTACGCTGACTGAGACGCTGGATGCGATCAGTATGGCCGATGACGCCGGGTACTCGGCGGTGGTTTCCCATCGCTCGGGCGAGACCGAGGATACGATCATCGCCGATCTGGCCGTCGCCAGCACCGCCACGCAGATCAAGACCGGCTCCCTGTGCCGCTCGGACCGCGTTGCCAAATACAATCAGCTGCTGCGGATTGAAGAGGCGCTGGGCGAGCGGGCCCGTTACGCGGGTCGCTCGGCATTCCCCAACCTGCGTCGCATGGGCGCCTGAGTCGGACGATGCGCTGGATGGCGGCGGCGCTGGTGGTGTTGATCGTGGTGCTGCAGTCGCGGCTCTGGCTGGGTGAGGGCAGCGTCCCCGCCATGCAGCGACTGCAGGCCGCGGTCGCCGAGCAGCGCGGCGAAAACGCCCGCCTCGACGAGCGCAACCGGGCGCTGGCAGCGGATGTCGCCGACCTGCGCAGTGGACTGCGCAGTGTCGAGGAACGGGCGCGTCGTGACATGGGCATGATCGGCGCTGATGAACACTTCTATCGGGTGATCGGACCGCGGGATGGCTAAACGCCTCTGGGGGCTGATCGCGGCGGCCGGCAGTGGCCAGCGCCTGCGCGCCGGGACGCCCAAGCAGTACCACCATCTGGCCGGTCGACCGGTTCTGGCCTGGTCGCTCGATGCACTCTGTCAGGTACCTGACATTGCCGGCGTGATGATCGTGCGGGCCGCCGATGATGCGCTGTTCGATCAGGCCTCGCTGCGGCGCGATGACCGGGTACGCGACTGCCCGGGCGGCGCGGAGCGTCAGGACTCGATCCGTGCCGGACTGGCGGCGCTGCGGGACTGGGGCGCCGCGGAAGGCGACGGGGTTCTGGTCCACGACGCGGCCCGGCCGGCGGTCCCGGCGGCCGATATCACCCGTCTGATCGAGGCCGTCGCCGATGATCCGGATGGCGGGCTGCTGGCCGCGCCGGTGCGTGACACCCTGAAGCGCGCCGATGCGGCGGGTCGGGTGGCCGATACGCCGTCCCGGGAAGGACTCTGGCAGGCGATGACCCCGCAGTTGTTCCCGCTGGGGCGGCTGCAGACGGCGCTTGCCCGTGATACCCGGGTGACTGACGAATCCCAGGCCATGGAGGGGCTCGGTGCGCGCCCACGGCTGGTCGCGGGTGATCCGGGCAACATCAAGTACACCTATCCCGAAGACATCCACTGGCTGGCCAATGCCATTGAGCGCAACCGACGGAGGGCGCCGGAATGATGCGGATCGGTCAGGGCATCGATGCCCATCGGCTGGTCGCCGACCGACGTCTGGTGCTGGGCGGCGTCGAGGTGGCCTTTGAATACGGACTGGCCGCGCACTCGGACGGAGATGTGCTGCTGCATGCGTTATGCGACGCGCTGCTGGGCGCTGTCGGTCAGGGCGACATCGGCCAGCATTTCCCGGACACCGATGCGGCCTACGCGCAGATCGACAGCCGCGTGCTGCTGCGCCGTGTGGGTGCCCTCGTCGCGGGGCAGGGCGGCGTGATCGGCAACCTCGACGCCACCCTGATCGCCCAGCGGCCGCGCCTGGCGCCGCACCTGCCCGCCATGCGCACCCGCATTGCGGCAGACCTTGACCTGTCGGAGGGACAGATCAATCTGAAAGCGACAACGCTTGAGTGGATGGGGTTTACCGGGCGCGGTGAGGGGATCGCCGCCAGCGCCGTGGCGCTGGTTGACTGCCCGTGAGTGGGACAGGCGACTGGCCGCTCGCCTGGGGCACGCCGGTGGGCAAGGCGCGTGTTGCGGTCAGCCCCGAGGATTTCCAGGTCGACGAGCGCCTGGGCTTTGCCCCGACCGGGGACGGCCCGCATCTGCTGGTGCGGATCCGCAAACGCGGACTGACCACCCAGCAGGCCGTCCAGCAGCTGGCCGGGCACTGGCAAGTGGAGCGCCGGGCCATGGGCTATGCCGGGCGCAAGGACCGTCAGGCGGTCACGACGCAATGGT
Source organism: Spiribacter sp. SSL99 (assembly GCF_009805925.1). Classification (NCBI taxonomy): domain Bacteria; kingdom Pseudomonadati; phylum Pseudomonadota; class Gammaproteobacteria; order Chromatiales; family Ectothiorhodospiraceae; genus Spiribacter; species Spiribacter sp. SSL99. The sequence goes on from NZ_MAOM01000022.1 coordinate 108,499, forward strand.
TATCCGTGCCCTGGCCAGTCAATGCGCCACTCGCCCCACTGGGTCGCGTGGTTGATCAGGACGGGCAGGCGCTGGATGTGATCGATGTCCAGCGCCACCGCCGCAAGCTGCCGGTGGGGGCGCTGACGGGCAACCGCTTCACCCTCACGCTGCGTGATGTCGATGCCGCGCCCCGGGATATCGCCGCGCGGCTCGTGACCATTGCCCGGCACGGGGTGCCCAATTATTTTGGTGGCCAGCGTTTTGGCCGTCATGGACAGAATCTGGACCGGGCCCTGAAGTGGCTCGCGGGCGGCGAGCGCCCGCGCTCGCGCAATGACCGCAGCATGCTGATCTCGGCGGCACGCTCGGCCATGTTCAATGCGGTGCTGGCGCGGCGCATTGACGCCGGTGACTGGTCCCAGCCGCGCCCCGGCGATCTGCTGGTGCTCGATGGACGTGGCAGCCTCTTTGCTGCCGAGGCGGCCGAAACGGCCTTCAACCGCCGCCGCGCGGCCGGCCTGCGGATCCACCCCACGGGGCCTCTGCCCGGCGCCACCAATCGGCGCCAGCCGCAGACGGCGGCATTGATCGAGCGCGAGTCGGCGGTATTGCAGGACTGGGCGGCGGTCATTCAGGCGCTGGCGGACCTGCGTGTCACCGCCGATCGACGGGCGCTGCGTCTGAGCGTCGGCGCGCTCGCTGGCTGGCGGATGGCGCCGGGGATCTGGCGCCTGCGCTTTGAGCTGACCCGGGGCGCCTACGCCACGATGGTGATCCGCGAGCTGGTCGAGGCGGTCAATGACTGATCAGCGTCGCAGCAGCACATACAGCGCCCCCGTGCCGCCGTCCACCGGCCGCGCGGAACAGAACGCGAGGATGTCGTCGCGCTGGCGCAGCCAGCGGTCCACCTGCCCCTTGAGGACCGGTCCGGCGTTTGACGAGCGCCGGCCCTTGCCGTGGATCACCCGCACGCAGCCCATGTGTCGGCGGTGGCATTCGTTGAGGAAGTCGGTCAGCAGGCGGCGCGCCGAATCGACCGTGTGGCCGTGCAGGTCGAGCTCGGCCATTACACTGAAATCGCCCCGACGCAGTCGACGCAGGGTTTTGCGATGGAGGCCGGCACGCGACCAGGCAAGGGCCTCGCCCAGCTCCGCGCCCAGCTCGGCGCCGTCCTGTTCGCCTTCGGCGAGTTCCCGCAGCACCGCCCGGTCGTCGGCACGACGCTGGCCGGGGATCGGTGGCGGACGGCGGCGCTGCAGATCGGGCGTGTCCGGGTGCTCAAGCGGACTGACATCCTCCATGGCCGCCCGGAAAAGGGCGGTCTCCGGGTCCTGATCTTCCATGGCTGTCTCCCGCAGCGTCTCGGGATCGGTATAGTACACGGGCAAAAGCGCAAGGAGAAAAGGGCCTTCCATGAGAATTCTCGTCAGCAACGACGACGGCTATGAATCCACGGGCATCGGCGAACTCGCCGCCACGCTCGCCGAGCAGGCCAGCGTCACGGTGGTGGCACCGGTGCGCGACCGCAGTGGCGCGAGCAACTCGCTGACACTGGACCGCCCGCTACGCGTTGATGAAATCCGCAGCGGTGTCTTTCGGGTGGATGGCACCCCCACGGATTGCGTGCATCTGGCCACCACGGGCCTGCTTGAAGCGCTGCCGGACATGGTGGTCTCGGGGATCAATGCCGGTGGCAACCTGGGCGATGATGTGCTCTACAGCGGGACGGTGGCCGCCGCCATGGAGGGCCGGACGCTCGGTCTGCCGGCGATCGCGATTTCCCTGGTGGGCGATGCGCCCACGCATTACGCCACGGCGGCGGCCATGGCGCGGCAATTGATCAACCGTCTGCACCATGATCCGTTGCCGGCCGACACCATCCTCAACGTCAATGTCCCGGATCGGCCCTGGGACGAGGTCACCGGCATCGAGGCGACCCGGCTCGGCAGTCGTCATCGCGCCGAAGCGGCGATCCGCGATCATGACCCCAAGGGACGCCCCATCTACTGGATCGGCCCGCCCGGCGCGCGCCAGGATGCGGGCCCCGGAAGCGATTTTGACGCCATTGAGCGTGGGGCGATCTCCATTACGCCCATGCAGGTTGATCTGACCCGTTATTCAGCACTCGACTCAGTGGCCGGCTGGATCGAGGGACTGCGCTGATGGACGATCACCGCCGTCAGGGCATCGGCATGACATCGCGGCGTACCCGTGAGCGGCTGGCCGGCCGGCTGGGCGACGCCGGGATCCGTGATGCCCGGGTGCTCAACGTGATGCGCCAGATCCCCCGACACCTGTTTGTTGACGAGGCGCTGGCATCGCGGGCCTACGAGGACACCGCGCTGCCGATCGGTCACGGGCAGACGATTTCGCAGCCGTTCGTGGTGGCCCGCATGACCGAGATCCTCATCCGGGACCGGATCCCCTCGCGGGTGCTTGAGGTGGGGACGGGTTCGGGCTATCAGGCCGCGGTGCTCGCGGCGCTGGTCGATGAGGTCTGCACCATCGAGCGCATTCGTGCCCTCTACGAGCGCAGCCGTGCGCTGTTCCGCCAGCTCGGCATCGGCAATATCCGGCAGCGCCTTGGCGACGGTTTCGAGGGCTGGCCATCGGCCGCGCCGTTTGATGCCATCATACTGACCGCGGCCCCTGAGACGGTGCCGCCCGCGCTGTTCGAGCAGCTCGCCGACGATGGCCAGTTGATGGCACCGGTGGGTGGCGGAGGCACCCAGGAACTGCGGGTCTGGCACCGACGGGCGGGCGCGTTCGACGAGCAGACCGTGGAAGCCGTCAGCTTTGTCCCCATGCGCGGCGGCATCCAGGGATGAAGGTCTTTACCGCGCTCTACGATCGGGTCCTGCGCTGGGCCGGGCATCCCCGGGCGCCGTGGATGCTGGCGGGGTTGAGCTTTGCCGAGTCCTCATTCTTCCCCGTGCCGCCCGATGTCATGCTCGCGCCCATGTGCATGGCCCGGCCGCGGCGGGCCATGCGACTGGCAACGCTCACCACCCTGGCCTCGGTGGCGGGCGGTGTGCTCGGGTATCTGATCGGTCTTCTGGGCCTCGAGCTGGTCCTGCCCCTGATTGAGGAAGCCGGCTATGCACCGGCCTATGAGACGGCGCGTGGCTGGTTCGTGGACTGGGGCTTCTGGGTGGTGCTGGTGGCCGGTTTTTCGCCGATCCCCTATAAGATCTTCACCATCGCGGCCGGCGCCATGGCCATTGCCTGGCTGCCCTTCCTGCTGGCGTCGCTGCTGGGCCGGGGGGCGCGGTTCTATCTGGTGGCTGCGGTGC